>NZ_BAAHYZ010000009.1:0-186458 GCF_054657295.1 Desulfocastanea catecholica | reverse complement strand
GAGCCGGAAGTTGTTGTTATCCTTGCGATAGCACTAATTACTCTGTCCTCTGGCTTCTGTCTTCTGACTCCTGATTTTTACGGCGGTCATAGCAAAGAGGATCCACCCGTTCCCATTCCGAACACGGAAGTTAAGCTCTTTTGCGCCGATGGTACTGCACGGGCGACTGTGTGGGAGAGTAGGACACCGCCGTTTTGTATACAGCAAAGCCCCGAACACTTTTGTGTCCGGGGCTTTTGTCGTTTGGGCCTTGAAACAGAAGGCTACTTAACTATGTACTTAATATAAAAGCTATTCGAACAAAAAAATGGTACACAGTCTTGAGCATTTTTTTATAAACTCGTAAAGACTTGGGTTTCAGCATAGCTGAGTAAAAAACTTTATCTACGATGTGTCAATTTTTTTACGGCGTTATTAATCTTTTGGAGATATGCCTATGAGCCAGTTACATGAGCTGTACAAAGCGGTCGGCAATACGCTTTTCAGCCAGAAAGTTTGTGAGATCGCTCCTTATTTCGCCACCATTGATCCACAATTTGTCGATCTTCAACCCGGATACAGCGAAGTAGTCATGCCAAATACCAGAGAAGTGCACAACCATCTGGGGACGGTTCATGCTATCGCCATGTGTAATCTTGCAGAAATAGCCGCTGGAATAATGACCGATGTTTCCATTCCCGAGACATGCCGATGGATTCCCGTCGGTATGCGGGTCAGATATCTGGCTAAGGCCAAAACCAGCCTGAGAGGCATCGCCGATGGCAGAAAGATTGACTGGAACACACCCGGAGAAATCGAAGTTCCTGTCAGTATCACCGACACCGATGGCATTGAGGTCTGTGCAGCATTTATTATCGTCAAAGTCAGTTTAAAATAGCTCTCAGCGATGACAAAAGCTGTGAAAAATCTTTTATACGCGTATCTTTTTCAGTACACTCGATATTTTGTCTTCCATGGTCTGTGAACGATCTGTCCGGGTACCTAGTTTTATGGTCGTTGTGATGCGAGGAGCGCCCAAACCATGCACTTTTTCATGACAGGCTTTCACCGCCGCCATCACCTCATCCCATTCACCTTCAATATTAGTACCATAGGCATGCAGCTGGGTTTTTAATCCTGTTTTTTTGAGTACTTCATGGCAGGCTGCAACGTATTCCGACACAGAGACGCCTACTCCCATAGGTACAATGCACAGATCCATAATCACTTTCATAACGCTCTCCAAAATTGAAAATTTTCCACAATACCGCATCGAAATTTTTTAAACGGAACCTTTTGCAAGAACAGGTTGACACACAGTTCTCCGGTTGTAACTATAGGCAGACAAAAAATATCGATAAAATACGAGGCGAAACAGGAACACACTCAAGGTACTTCTATGAAATCAAAACACTCCTTCACTTCCGTTCTGTGGAATATCCTGCTGATCACCTTTGGTGCATTCGTCTATGCTGCCGGAGCTGAAGCCATTCTTGTCCATCATAATTTTATTATCGGTGGAATTTATGGCACCGGGCTCCTCATCTATTATGAGACCAATCTCTTTTCTCCTGGCATCTGGTACTTTCTGCTTAATATTCCTCTTCTCATTACCGGCTGGATATTTTTAAGCAAACGTTTCTTTTTCTACAGTCTCTATGGTGTTTGCGCATTAACACTTTTTGCCGAATTGATGACACTGAACTTTATGATCAATGATCAGCTGTACGCGGCCATTGCCGGGGGAGCTATTTGCGGAGTAGGCGCGGGAATTAATCTGAGATCGAGAGGCTCATCAGGGGGATTGGACATTATCGCCATCATTTTAAATCAGAAATTCAATTTCGGCGTGGGAAAATTCTTCATGCTGTACAATGTGGCCCTCTTCACCTTTATGCTCACCCAGTACCAGCCGGATATTGTCATTGCCTCAATTATCCTGACCTTTATTTCGTCAGTTTCTCTAGAGCATGTGCTGGCCATGTTTAACCAGCGAAAAATCGTCTATATTTTGAGCGACAACTACAAGGAACTGGTCAGTACTATAACGAAAGACCTGCATCTCGGGGCAACCCTAATCGAAGCAAGAGGAGCCTATTCCGGCAAACACAAGCAAATGCTGATGACCATAACCAACAATCTTCAACTGAAGCGCCTTGAAGAGAAAGTGTTCACTATTGATCCAGACGCCCTCTTCATTGTTGAAAACAGCTTCAATGTCATCGGATCTAGCTTTGGAAAACGAAAATTATATTAGAGCCTCTGGATGTTTGCTGTTTTTGTAATAAGAAACCGTATTTTTTCGTTTATTGTTCCGAGTATTGTTCCGAGTATTGTGGCTGCAATTCACAGTAATCGATGTTGCTTTTTCATTTCGTCGTAAACCAGTGACGATACCTCGCGAATGATCCGACTGCGCGAATGCATCCATTGACCATAATCTGAAGCCTTGGAACGTCTTTCGATAATGCCGACAATGACGTAAGGATATCGCCCGCCATTTTGAGTTTTAGGTACAAGTATACCCATATCGCCGCAGAGATGACCAGTGGATCCGGTTTTATTGTATACGAGCGTCCCTTTGGGAATCGGGGTTCCATTATAAATGCGGTCACGGCCGGGCAAAGCCATCAACCTCTTCATTTCCTTATCTTGTGGTAGTTTTTTATTCCAGAGTGCCTGCAAAAACCTCACATAATCAGACGGAGAGGCGCTATTCAGGTATGTGCGCCCCCCTGCCGGAATGTACTCTTTAATTTTCGTCTTTTTAAAAATTTGTCCATAATGTCGTTTCAATATAGCATCACACTGAGCAGGTCCACCAACCTGTCGCATAGTCCAATTCGTCGCCGAATTACTACTCCTCTGGATCATGGCTTCCAGCTGCTGTCTGCTTTGGGGGCCATACTTAAGTTTGCCGGCGTTAACCTGATGAAAAAAGGCCAAGGCAACAAAAGGTTTTATCATACTCGCTGCCTGAAATCCTTGATCGGCATTGATATCAATAACGTTCCTATTTTTTTCTAAATCATAGACTACCCATCCAGTTGATTCATCGCCGGCAAGCCGCCCACTTTTTCTCAGGGTGGATATGTAATTTTCAATCGACTGCTCAATTTTCGAAACAGTCGATGGCGAAATAGACGCATCCGATAGAGTTCGGGGTAATTTTTTTATAACCTTTGTTTTTGCAGCAATTTTTTCCGGAAGAGATATCTCTGGAATGGACTTTATATCAGCAACTTCTGGAATCTGGCACACAATAGGCGTCTCTGGACCAACATCATCTATCATGCTGGATTCGCCATATATCACCATGTTATTATTTTCTCTGGTAATCGACGTCGAAATCTTTCTCGACTTCAACATTTTACCATGCATTTTCGCCACCCGAGTCGTTGACTCCTTGTCCCCCCGGCGTCGATAGATAAGGGTATAATTTCCAAAATCGGTCTTTTCGATAAAAAGATCGTTTTTCACTTCGCCCCCGAGACAACCATAGATGAGTTCAAATCTCTTTTTCAGCGGTTCCAGATTAGGTCCCATGCCATAACTGACATTGTACAGACTATAAAAATCTTTTTCCTTTGTTGCATACGGTTCATCAAAACCTGCCTTGTCTAACAACTCAGCGTGTTTTATGAGGGTCTGTGTGACGGTTCCGGCAGAGTCATTTCCGTCATAGATCAACGCGTACTCATCGCCACGGCCAACTATTTTCAACTTTTTTATGACCGTTGCATCGAAAACCGCCGCCAATTCATCTTTGTAGTCGAGAACCTTCTCCAGATCCTTGGTCAAAATGTAAATAATATCATACTTTTCATTTTTCGCAGCCAGAGCATCAGGCTGAAATAAAAATGTAAATACAGTTACTTGAAGGATAAGAGCTATAAAAGAGACTGTAGAGGTCGGCAGATATAAAAACTTCATCTTAGAATTGGAACCATCCGTAATTAAAAATTAAGTTTGATAGACTGAACAATAATTTGCTTTGCGAGCATATTTTTTACTCAGCTTACCTTAGAATTGCAAGCCAGACTTCTACAAGTACAACAAAAGAAAAAGGACGAGTACGCACACAAAGACTGTTTTGGCGATCATGCGAATACCGCATCGCCATTTTTTGCACACCCTGCCATTAATGTTGCAACAATTTGTTATACCTCCTATTATATCAGAAAAATGTAATTTTGAAGAATTTTTCTTGTTTTCAAATTACACCGTACCTCTTTACATGAAGGGAGAAAATTTCAACCTCTTCGGCCAGAAAAAACTCCATGACATTTTTTGATAATTTCCAGTCAGTTAGACTCATTGCCGCACATCGCGGCTTTCGTGCCCACCATCCGGAAAACACCCTTGCCGCTTTTAAGGCGAGTATCGGCCGCTGTCACTTCATCGAGTTGGATGTTCAGATGAGCAAAGATTTTGTCCCCATGGTCTTCCACGATGCAAGCCTGGAGAGGACAAGTAATGCACAAGAGATATGTAAACAATTGGGTTTACACTCCCTGTATGTCAGTGACTGGACACTTTCTCAACTCAAAAATCTTGATATCGGATCATGGTTTATTGCTTCCGATCCTTTTGGCACCATCATTAGAAATGAAACGTCTGCCGAACAACTCATGAAAGAGATGCCCCAGGCCGTCATGACTCTCGAAGAACTCCTTCTCCACCCCGCATTACGCAAGATTCCAATAAATATTGAAATCAAGGACCACCGAGGAAAAGAACAAAATAAAAAGGTGACAGAATGTGTCCTAGGGGTGATCCAGCGAACCAACTCTGCCGGACGAGTTCTCATTTCTTCCTTTAATCACGACTACCTTGTCATAGCAAAAAATTGCGCTCCGACAATATCAACCGCCGCCCTGCAGCATCGTTCTCACCCAAAAAATCTTGTTGAGTATCTGAAAGCTCTCGGGGTTGCAGCCTATCACCCCGCCGATGAAATCACCGACGCCGCCCTGATCAAAAAACTCCGGGCCGCAGGACTGGGTATTAATGTCTATACGGTAAATTCTGCCAAACGTCAACAAGAGCTCTTTGCCATGGGAGCGACCGCAGTATTTACCGACTTTCCACAACTGCCGTAGACAGCGACGTGGGCAATCATATTCCTCTCATTATCCTTTTCTAAATCTGTGGGGTATCCCCTTCTTTTCGCTCCTTTACACTTTCTTCTGTTCAATTTCTCCTGTTTTTATTATAGTTACTGCCTCATTGATGAGAACAAACACTATTTATCAATTTTAATAGTACAATCAACCATTTCAATTGCAGGTACTCTTTGCCTAAAAGCCGGCAGTTCGTTGCCCCTCCCCATCGAGATACAGGTCAGCCCATTGTGACCGAGTACGATTCTACTGCGGCAATAACAACACGTACGGGCTTGACAAGAAGAAGAGCCACAAGGAGATACAATGGAAAGTGTTAAAGACCTTGATCCAGAAATCTACTCACTGGTCATGCAGGAAGAACGGCGGCAAAATGACAAGATCCGCTTGATCGCCTCGGAAAACTATGTCTCAAGGGCTGTTCTTGAAACCACCGGATCAGTCCTGACGAATAAATATTCCGAAGGATATGCCGGCAAACGTTACTATGAAGGACAACAGCTGATAGATCAGGTCGAACAGCTGGCAATAAAACGGGCAAAGGATTTGTTCGGTGCAGAGCATGTCAACGTTCAGCCTTATTCCGGATCACCAGCAAATATAGCAACGTACCTGGCCTTCCTCAATCCAGGTGATACTATTCTCGGCATGGCGCTTCCCCATGGCGGTCATCTGACACATGGTGCCAGGGTGAGTATTTCCGGCCGCTATTTTAATGCTCAATCTTACGAACTCGATGCAGCAACAGGTCTTCTTAATTACGACAGCATTCGGCAAAAAGCTTTGGCGGTGCGACCTAAAATTATCATCGCCGGCCACTCCGCCTATCCGAGAATTCTCGATTTTAAAAAATTCAGGCAGATTGCCGATGAAGTAAATGCACTGCTCATGGTGGATATGGCTCATTTCGCTGGACTTGTTGCCGGTGGTGTCCATCCCTCCCCGGTTCCTTATGCCGATGTCGTCACCACCACGACCCATAAATCTCTCAGAGGCCCAAGAGGTGCAATGATTCTCTGCAAGGCCAAACATGCCCAGGCAATAGACAAAGCGGTCTTTCCCGGAGTACAGGGCGGCCCTCACGATAACACCACGGCAGCAATTGCCGTTGCCTTGAAAGAGGCGGCGACCGATTCTTTTAAAAGATATGCCGCGCAGATCCTCAAAAATGCTAAAACTCTGGCGGATTCTCTTATGGCCAAAGGTTTTACCCTGATCACCAACGGCACGGACAATCACCTCATGCTTGTCGATCTTACCAATAAAAATATCTCCGGAAAAACTGCTGCCAAAGCATTGGACAAGGCGGGAATCGTCCTCAATTACAATGTCGTCCCCTACGATAAACGAAAACCAGTTGATCCCAGTGGTATTCGTATAGGAACGCCGGCAGTCACCACCCGCGGCTTCAAAGAAAATGAAATGCTGCTGGTCAGTTCTCTCATCGAAAAAGTCATTTCCGACCCGGAAAACGATGAATTCCTGGCAGATACCGCAGAGGAAGTAAAACAGCTCTGCAGCCATTTCCCCGCCCCTGGCCTCGAACACCTGCACTGATTATTCGTCACCGTTCAACAAAAATCGAAAGGAGAGCATATCTTCCGTACTGCAAGCGTTACCAAGGCCGGAGATGTGCTCTTCGAGGCCGGTGGCTTCCTGTGGTCGGCCAATGCAGAGACATGCCCTCTTGACAACAGAAGAAGAGATATCCATAGCCCCGTATGCCAAGAAGCTATCACCTCAACATATATTATCTCTATCTTATCAAACTCTCTAAATGGCTGATGCTTATCATGCCCATTGTGGCACTTTTCTATAACGAAAACGGCCTTGATGATTTTGATATTTTCCTGCTCCAGGCCATTTACTCGGTGAGTGTGGCTGTCATGGAAATCCCCTCCGGCTATATGGCCGATATTGTCGGCCGAAAAAAGACCCTGGTTCTCGGCAGTATTATGGGCACCTTAGGATATGTTATCTACTCGGTTTCCTATGATTTCACAGGATTTCTGGTGGCAGAGATCATTCTCGGCGTTGGCGGCAGCTTCATCTCAGGCGCCGACTCGGCAATGCTTTTTGACAGCCTGGCGGTCACTGCGCGCCAGCACCGATATCTGCAGTTCGAGGGACGAATCACCTCTCTTGGCAATTTTGCCGAAACCCTGGCCGCCGTCTGCGGTGGCCTGATCGCTGCAATGCTCGGCTACCGGGCCGTCTATCTTTCCCAGGCGATAATTGCCGCACTGGCGGTCCCAGCCGCCCTGCTCCTCCTCGAACCGCCAAGGGATGGGCATATCACCCATCCAGGTTTGCACCATATCCTGTCAATTTGTAAAAACAGCATCCTGACCAACAAAAAACTCAGCAACACCATCTTTTTCTCCGCCGTGACAGGAATAGCCACGCTCTGCATGGCCTGGACTTCACAGATTTATTTTGTCGCCAATGGTTTTACCGAAGTGACGATAACCCCACTGTGGATAACCCTCAATCTCACGGTCGCCATTGTTGCCGCCTTTGCCGCAACAGCCATGAAAACATTAGGCAAGAAGTTTTCTCTTTTTTTGATCATCATCTACCTGCCGTCAACGTATATTTTTCTCGGGGTGCTGCCTCTCCTTCCGGCGCTTCTCAGCCTGTATCTGTTTTATGCGGTACGCGGCTATGCAACACCGGTCCTCAAAGACCTGATTAATCAAAACTGCTCTTCCTCAACCCGGGCAACGGTTCTGTCCATCAGAAGCCTGATCATCCGCCTGGGCTTTGCCCTGCTCGGACCGGCCATCGGGCTGGTGTCAGATGGGTTGACCTTATCGGTCGCCCTTGTTTTTGCTGGAATTCTTCTTCTCATACTGGCAGTCGTTACCGGTTGTCGCCTTATTTTCTCCATGCCGGAAATTTACCACACCTGAAATATTTCTTCATTGCGCTGCGACGGAGACATCTTCCTGCATGGGGTGAATACAACTCGCCGGTGACACGGATTTCTTTTCATTTCGAATTGACTCCCGGCAAACAAATACAGTAACATCAGAATAACGTCTGTAAGTGCTACCCATTCTATCCGGTGGTTGCCAACCGGCTTAACACCTAACACACAGCCGACCATGCCTTCACGACACATTCGACAACTCCAGTCTGAGCTGCAGCAGGTACGACAACGCATCGCAATGCTCGAGGAGATTGCCGGACATCAACGTGGGCCGGATCTACCGACTGCCGAGGACCTGTCCATTTGCCGACACCAAACGGCAAAACTTGTCCAGAGCAGAAACAAATATCGCAAACTCTTCAATTATGCCAATGATGCGATGTTTGTTATCTCTCTGGACCAAAAGAGTGCAAATTACGGATATTTTTCCGACGTTAATAATGTCGCCTGCAAGCGACTCGGCTACACCCGCGAAGAGCTGCTGCAAAAAAAACCATTTGATATCTGCCTTGACAAGAATTTTGCGAATAACGGCCAATTGGCAATGCAACTTCATCAAAAAGGCAGCACCACATTTCAGACGACGTATATTAAAAAAGATGGTACGGATTTTCCGGTTGAGGTCAGTGCCCTGCGGCTGACCATCGATGGGAAAGACCTTTATATGGCCATTGCCAGGGATATTACCGACAGAAAATGCGCCGAAGAAGCACTCAAAAAAAGTGAGCACCTCTACCGGTTACTGGCTGATAATGTCCACGATGTCATCTGGACCACCAACGAAGAGCTGATCCCCCAATACGTCAGCCCATCTTTTCCCCATCTTACCGAATTTCCACTGGAAAAAGCTGTCAGAAAAATTCACCAGGAAATCATTTGCGCATCGCCTTTTTCCGCTGATCATTTCCGGTCACTCGTTGTGACGAAGGAGAAATCGCTGCACTGGGAGTCGAGGATCAAAACAGCCGGCGGCGAGGTAATATGGGTAGAGAGTATCGCCTCTCCCCTCCCGGAGAGCGCCAACCATTTCACCGGTATCATTGGCGTCACTCGGGATATTTCGTCGCGAAAAAAAATAATGCTCGAGCTGCAGGCCGCCAAGGAACAGGCTTTTGCCGCGAACAAGGCCAAATCGGAGTTTTTGGCAAATATGAGCCACGAAGTGAGAACGCCGATGAACGGTGTGCTGGGCATGCTCCAGCTCTTGACCATGACCACTCTTGATGACGAGCAGCTTGAATATGTTGCCACGGCAATGGCCTCGGGGGAAAGCCTGCTGACCATTATCAACGACATCCTCGACTATGCCAAAATAGAGGCGGGGAAATTACAAATGACCCCGGAAGAATTCCAGATCAGGGAAATAGTCAAACCACTGATAACCTCTTTTACAACCGCCATAAACCATGAAAAGGTCAGCCTGTTGTGTTCGGTCGCCCCGGACGTGCCGGAAATTCTTGTCGCCGACCACGTGCGCATCCGGCAAATTCTTTATAATCTGGTCGGCAATGCGGTGAAGTTTACGGAGCAGGGCGAAATTCGCATCGATATCAGAACACTGGAAACGCTTGGCGATAACCGGATACGCCTTGCCTGCACCATTGCCGATACAGGTATCGGCGTCCCGGCAGACATCGGCGACAAGCTGTTCGAGCCCTTTACCCAGATCGAATCGTCGCGACAGAAAAAAGTCAAGGGGACTGGCCTTGGCCTCAGTATCGTCAGACAGCTGGTAACACGGATGGAGGGTACAGTGCAGTTACAAAGAAATGCTGCCCAGGGCACGACTGTCACCTTCACCCTGGTAGTCGGTAAGGGGGAGAGCTGCTTGACACCAAAGCCTGCACCTCTGCCGACACCCATTCTTACCAGTCCGCATCGTCGCCTAGCCACCCTGGTTGTCGAGGATGAACAGATCAACCAGCAGATCCTCCAGGCTATTCTTACCAAGCTCGGTCACCGGGCAACAATTGCCGGTGACGGGCAGTCTGCACTTGAACTCCTCAAAACACATCATTTTGATATTATCCTCATGGACGTGCAGATGCCGGGGCTTGACGGCATCGAAACCACCAGAATCATACGGACTTCAGATACCTACCAACATGTGCGCAATATCCCCATCATCGCCCTGACAGCCTACGCCATGGCCGGAGATAAGGACAAATGCCTGCACGCTGGAATGAGCAGCTACCTGGCCAAGCCTGTCGACATCAAGGCCCTGGAAAAACGCCTGAAAACCATGACGGCCACAATGAACATTTTGCCGGCTCCGCCCTTCAAAGGCCTGTGGCGAGGTGACCTGATGGAGTAAATGCCGATCGATATACAGCAGTGACGTCCCATCGGAACGGTCTTCAACTCTATAGCTGTCCCATAATTTGTCAAACAAGGTTTAGCCTGCCATCAGCTCTCCTCCTGGTCAAAACTCACAAAAATTTCTTGGACAGCCTCCTAGTCACAAACCGGAATATGATACAATATCTTTTCCGTGCATGGTATCCCGGTATCGCACAACGTCCTTTCCTTCTCCTTCACTTCCAGCCGGAGAAACCTTTATTCGCTTGACCTGACAACCTATTAGCGATAGATATTTACAAAGTGCATATACACATTTACTCCTCTGTCGTCAACGAAGCTTCACCTTGAAAAGACAGGAAAAATGCATGACCAACCGGCAACTTTTTCTTTGACAATGCAGAGGCAACGATTTAATCTATTTTACCTTATGATTAAATACCTGAACAAACAAGGCATTACAAGAACAACAGACAACAGGTAAGCACATGAAAATATTTCTTATTTTTGCAACTCTCAGTCTGTTGGCAAGTTATGGCATGGGACATACGGCCAAGGCCGGCCAATCGGCTGTTCATATCCCGGAGGTTTGGACTGCAGAGCAGGCAGTAGCCCTTGCCCTTGACGGCAATCCGGACAGCACCATTGCCAAAAAACGCATTGAACAGGCCATGGCGGCTGCCGCCATGGCCCACTCTTCCGACTATCCTCTGGTTAACGTCTCCACCGAATACGGCCAGACCAACAATCCCATGTATTCCTTTGGGACTATTCTTAACCAGGGTGCTTTTGATAACAGCATCGATTTCAATGATCCCGGCAGAACCGACAACCTGCAGCTCAAGGCTCAGGTCAGCTACCGGCTCTACAATGGCGGCAGGGATCAGGCGGAGCAGGCGGCGGCCGCAGCACACATTAACGTGTCACGGACCGATCTGGCGGCAGTCCACCAGCAGCTTGCCTTTGAGGTGGTCAAGACCTTCCTGGCCATTATTCAAGCGGAAAAAATGGTCACTGTCCGCGAGGAAGCACTGCTCTCGATCACCGCCACCCTCGAGGTTGCCAGGGCCAGATTTGCTGCCGGAGACTTGCTGCAACAGGATCTGCTCAATCTTGAATTGCAGCATTCACGAGCCGACGAGAACCTTATTCAAAGCAGGCACATGCTGGAACTGACCAAGCGCAGCTTTCTCAACCTTCTCGGCCTTCGTGAAGGTGAAATCACCATCGCCCTCGACAGCATGGCTGATCAAGAATTGCCGCATTCCTTCGATTACAGCAACCGTCAGGAACTCAGAAGACTCGAGGCGGTTGAACAGGCGGCGCTGGCTGAACTGCACAAAGCTCAAGGGGGCACCTTGCCGTCCGTTGATGCGTTTGCCGGGTACCAGATCGATAGCGGCTCGGTGCTTGGCGAAGCCGGTAATTCCTGGATGGCCGGGATACGCATGAACTACATCCTCTTCGACGGCAAAAAGAGTGCCTCGGAAGTCACCAAGGCCCGGTTGAAATTACAGGAAATTCAAAGCATCAGAAAAAAAACCGAGCTTGCGTTGCACCTGGAAATTCAACAGGCCCGGCTTGACTACGAACAGGCGAAAAAAAGACTGACCGTCACCGAAAAAATGGTCGGCGTCGCCACCGAGGTTATTCGTCTCGGTCGGGCCCGATTCGCTGAGGGGGTCATTCTTGCTTCTGATCTGATTGATTTTGAAATGCGCCTCTCCGATGCCCAGGCCAGACAACTTGCGGCCAAAGCGGGGTATCAGGTGGCAATTGCCAACCTGCGCAGGGCGACAGGACTTGAACAGTTTCCAGGAAAATAATATCGGTAAAGGAGAGTAGCCAATGAAGTGTAACCAATGGGCATGGATATTTCTCATTATGACCCTCACTGCTTTTCTAACCGGCTGTGACAAAAATGAGCCGGAATCCGCTCATGTTCCGGCATCTCTGCCGTCAGCCACGGTATCCGCGGCGCAGGTGACAAAACAAAAAGCTGCGCATCAGGTTGCAGTCGTCGGCACCGTGCAGGCCGTCGAAAGGGCGGAAATCTCCTCGAAGATAACCGGTAATATCATTTCTCTTCCGGTCGACCTTGGCTCGAAGGTGCAGCAGGGAGAACTCCTGGTGCACCTCCGGGCCGGAGAAATTGCCGCCCAGGGGCAGCAGGCGAAAGCGCAACTCGAGCAGGCCCAGCGTAACCTTGCCAGGGAAGAAAACCTGTTAAAGAAAAACGCTGCGACCCCGCAAATGGTCAAATCTCTTCGTGACAGCACAAAAATAGCAGAAGCCGCCTATAAAGAGGCGCTGACCATGCTCGACTATGCGAGGATCACCGCTCCTTTTTCTGGCATTGTCACTAAAAAAATATCGAACATCGGGGATTTGGCAACTCCCGGCAAGCCTCTGCTCTATCTGGAAGAGGAAAATAATTTTCAGGTGATAACCGACATTCCAGAGGCGATGCTCCTCCGCATACACAAGGATGACCGGCTGCCGGTTTTCATACCCTCCGTGGATCTGTCCATCGAAGGAACTGTCGCCGAGGTTTCTCCGGTGGCAGACCCCTCTTCCCGGTCGGCACCGATAAAACTGCGTATTGCATCCGATCCCCGCCTCCGTTCAGGGCAATTTGCCCGAGTTACCCTGACCATGGACGAGGCGGAAACCTTGATGGTTCCCACTCCTGCGGTCATCCCTTTTGGCCAGATGGAACGGGTGTTTGTCGTGCAGGAGCAGACGGCCCGACTCCGTCTGGTGCGAACCGGATCACCAGGAGATGGCCACATAGAAATCCTCAGCGGGCTTTCCGAGGGTGAAAAGATTATCACCGCCGGCCATGAGAACCTTCTTGATGGACAACCGGTAGTTATTCAATAGTTTTTTCATTGTCACACCAAGCAGGGTAACCGACACATGGATTCCAAGCATTCGTCTGCCAACAACACGACCGGTTTTGCCGGTGGTCTGGCTCGGGCTTTTATCAGCTCCAAGCTGACGCCGCTCGGTATCATTGCCTCCCTTCTTCTCGGCTATCTGGCAATTGTTCTGCTGCCAAGAGAAGAAGAACCACAGATTAAAGTACCGATGATCGACGTGCTGGTGGCCATGCCCGGCGCCACCCCGAAAGAAATTGAGCAACGGCTGACCATCCCGATGGAAAAACTGCTCTACGAATTGCCCGGAGTAGAATATATCTACTCCACGTCCATGGCTGGCCAGAGTCTTCTCGTGGTTCGTTTTTATGTCGGAGAAAATCTGGAGACCTCGATCGTTCGCCTCAACCAGAAACTGGCCACCAATTTCGACCGCATCCCGCACAGCGTCGGACAACCGATTATCAAGCCGCACATCATTGACGATGTGCCCATCATGGCACTGACCTTCCATGGCGAAAAATATGATCATTACACCCTGCGGCGGCTGGCCGCCGAGGTTGATGACGCCATCAAAAATATCCATGCGGTGGCGGAGACGAAAATCATCGGCGGCACCAGAAGGGTCTTAACCATCCACTTCGATCCGCTGTTACTGGCATCGAGAAACCTTTCTCTTTCTGAAATCGCCCCGAAGATTCAGGCGGCCAACAGTCAGTCCCATTCCGGCAGCCTGAAGTCCCTCAACCAGGAAATCCGGGTCCAGACCGGCAGCTTTCTGAAAAATGGTGAGGAAATCGGCCGCATTGTCATCGGCGTCTCTGGCGGACGACCAATATATCTCCATGAAGTGGCAAGGATAAGTGACGGTCCCGAAGAACCATCAGATTATGTTCTCTATGGCGACACGCAGAGTCAGGGACAGGAAGCGGCGGTCACCCTGACCATTGCCAAACGCCCTGGGGCGAATGCCGTATCCGTTGTTCGCGATGTGCTGAAAAAAGTAAACGACCTGAAAGGAAGCCTCATTCCGGCCGATCTTACAGTAAGTGTCACCCGCGATTACGGGGCTACCGCCTCGGATAAGTCCAACGAGCTCCTGCTGCATATGGCTATCGCCGTTTTCGGGGTGGCACTGCTCATCCTGTTCTTTCTCGGCTGGCGCGAATCGATCGTGGTCATGCTGGCCATCCCCTCGACTCTGGCCCTCACCCTGCTGGTCTTTTATCTTTATGGCTATACCCTCAACCGCATTACTCTCTTCGCACTGATTTTTTCCATCGGTATCCTGGTCGACGATGCTATCGTCGTGGTGGAAAATATCGTCCGGCACCTCCGCCTGCCCGACAGCAAGAACAGATCGAAGACAGCCGTGGCCATCGAGGCGGTCGCCGAGGTCGGTAATCCGACTATCCTGGCGACCTTGGCGGTCATTGCCGCCATCCTGCCCATGGCCTTTGTCGGCGGCCTGATGGGGCCTTATATGCGGCCTATTCCCATCGGTTCTTCGGCGGCAATGGTCTTTTCCCTGATCATCGCTTTTACCGTTACTCCCTGGGCGGCCACGCATATCCTGAAAAAAGACCGGCAATCGACTGCCCATGATGGCGATGCGACGGCACCCGACGACTGGTTCACGCGCATCTACCACAGGATCATGGACCCGCTGCTTGCCCATAACGGCTGGCGGATAGTTTTTTTTGCCGCCATTACCGCCATGCTCCTGGCCAGCTGTTCCATGGTCTATTTTGGCCTGGTGAAGGTGAAAATGCTGCCGTTCGACAACAAAAGTGAATTTCAGGTAATCCTCAACATGCCGGAAGGTTCCACCCTTGAGCAGACGGCACGGGTGGCACAGGAGATGGCCGATACAATCCGGCAGGATCCGGCGGTCACCGACTACCAGATCTACCTGGGTACCGCCTCACCGTATAATTTCAACGGTCTGGTCCGCCACTACTTCATGCGCAGCGGGCCAACCGTGGCGGATATTCAGGTCAACCTGCTGGCCAAAGACAAGCGGTCCCTCCAAAGTCACGATATCGCCACGAGGATTCGTCCTCCGCTGGCGGCGATTGCCGCCAGATTCGGCGCCGACGTGGCTGTCGCCGAGGTACCGCCCGGACCGCCGGTGCTGCAGACCCTCGTGGCGGAGATCTACGGTCCGACCGATGCCGCACGGATAAAACTTGCCACCGAAGTGAGAAAAATATTCACCGAGACCACCGGCGTGGTCGATGTCGACTGGTTCCGGGAGGAAACTCGTCAGCGCCGGGTCTTGAGCGTTGACAAGGAGAAAGCCGCTCTGAACGGCATCTCCGAAAAACAGATTACCCGGGCCGTCGAGACAGCCGTACAGGGCTATGCAGTTGATCTCTATCACCTGCCGACCGACAAGGAGAGTGTGGAAATTGTCCTGGAACTCCCGCCGGAATATCGCGCCAGGGTGGAATCGCTCCTGAACATCTCCCTGCGCTCCGACATGAATCCATCGGCACCTTTAGTCCCCTTACGCGAGCTGGTCATCGTTTCCGAACAGCCGGTCGAACAACCCATTTATCGCAAAAACCTCAAGCCGGTCATCTATGTTACCGGTGATGTTGCCGAGACGGTGGAAAGCCCGGTCTACGCCATCTTTGACATGAATAAAACACTTGCCGAACTCGATGGCCGGGATTTTGGTGGTCGGCAGGAAAAGGTGCAGCTCTACAACCTGAGCCAGCCTTTTTCCGAGAGCGAACCGGCCATGAAATGGGACGGTGAGTGGCATATCACCATTGAAGTCTTCCGCGATCTTGGTCTGGCCTTCTGTGTGGTCATGGTGCTTATCTATATGCTCATGGTCGGCTGGTTCAAAAACTATGTCACGCCCTTGGTGGTGATGGCGGCGATCCCCTTCTCGCTCATCGGTATCCTGCCGGCCCACTGGGCTTTCGGTGCATTTTTTACCGCTACCTCAATGATCGGCTTCATGGCTGGAGCGGGTATTGTCGTGCGTAATTCGATTATTCTGGTCGATTTTATCGAACTCCGCCTCCGCCAGGGGGAACCGCTGGCCAAGGCGGTGGTCGACGCCGGGGCGATCCGCTTCAGGCCCATGCTGCTCACCGCGCTGGCGGTGGTTATCGGCGCCTCGGTAATCCTCGCCGATCCGATCTTTCAGGGGCTGGCGCTGTCACTGATGTTCGGTGAAATCGCCTCCCTGCTCGTCAGTCGCATGGCGGTGCCGGTCCTCTATTATGTCATCAAGAAACATGAACATCAGCAGCCTACCATGGGAGAATAACCTGTGAAGAAAAGGACAGCTTCTTTTCCCTCTCATTCAGCAAACGGAAAGCATTATGACCGATACGCTCTTTAACCCTTTTGAGGACCGGCTGAGCCGGGATATCCGCAACAACCTGTCGGAAGGCCTGGCTGAAGCGGTGGAGACCGGAAGTACCGATACACTGAGGCAAACTGTGGCCTACTACCGGCAACAGCATCTTGCCGAATATTATCGTGCTTACCTTGAAGATCGCTATGCCCGCTACACTAAGGCCCTTGAAAAAATGCATGCGGATATCAGCGACCCAATACATCAAGGGGTGATACTCTGGAACCTGGGACTTTTTTTTGAGGTGCATGAAGTACTCGAGCGCGCCTGGTATAGTGCAGAAGGAAATATGAAGGAGACCCTTCAGGCCTTAATCCGAGCCGCCGGAGTCTATATAAAACAGGAATACGGTTTCAACGACGCAGCAGGACGAATTGCCGCAAAAGCGATCCCCGTTCTTGCAGCGAACGGGGCTATCCTCGAGCGGTATTTCAAGACGGAAACGCTCATTTCCGCCCTGAGAAATCCGGCAGACTTACCGCCGATACTCGCTTAGTATCACACCTGTCCGCCGGAAGAGGAGGACGCGTCACCTAGGCTTGCATAGTATGACGGACAAATTTGCTGGTGATACCCTGTGCAGCTGATTTGTGCCTCGTTTTTTCTATAAACTCAATATTCCCGCCATCAGCGACGGTGACCACCGCCGAAGACCGGGTGCCGTAATCGACGCCATCGATGCAAATAGTGCCCAACAGCCTCTCCCACTCGAGGCCAACTTTGGTGTCCGGCAACTGTTCGTCCAGTGGACGAAGGCTGTCGGCAAGCGGAGTAAAGAGCAGCATGGGATCCAGGTGCTTCGTCTCCACCATGTCTTGATAGAGCAGTGCCTTGCCTCGAACCACTTTAGGCCAGGGCGTATCCAGCAGATGATTGCTGAGACCGTAAAAACCGGGAGCAAGAAGCTGCGGTCCGACCGATCTATTGGAATAATAATAAAGATCCCTCCTGTCGCCAAGAAGCAGGTTAAAGCCGTTATAGCCGCCACCATTCTCAGCCAGTGCATGCACATAATGTCCGGCATCCTGGTGACCGGTAAGATAATCCATGAGGATCTCCCCGCGGGAGGGGGCATCCGCGCGGTTCGTTTCCGGTTGCCGATAGTTGGTAATCGCGGCAAATTTCAACTGCGCGGTAATGCCGAGCCAGGTGCCGCCGCCCTGCAGATCCCGCCCGGCAAGTATCGTTTTCTCTGCATCGAGAAAAGCCAGTGGGGCAGTCGGCCGACGAAGAAACTCATCCCGATTGGCGGCGACGACCAGCCTGTAGCCGGGGGTAGTTCGATATGACAGGAACAACAGGCACATAGTTTTTTTCTCTCAAGTCTATGGCAGCCGAGGCCATTCCACCCCTTTTTCCTCCTCGACCAGATAACAGAATTTGGCCCAGGCAAACTCTTTTTTCGAGACAGGACACCTCAGGGTGATTTTGTGTTCGTCGATGGCGGCAATCTCCCAATCTCCTTGACGGCGAGAACCTTCAATACGAATTTTCTGGCCGACCTGGAACGGATACGGCTTAAAAACAGTCACGTCATGCTTCATGCTAATCTCCCCACTTTTACCATAATCTTAAACAATTCAATCTTTCCGTTGACCACACAGGCAAGAGTATAACAATTTCCAAAGGGATGTCCATGCCCAGTTGAACACGGCCTCTGCCCTGTGGAGCGCCGGGCAGAGTTGCATTTTAAAAGAAAATGGGTATTTTATAGTAAGAATGATTTTCACTCAACACGCAGCAATTACCTCAACTTGATGGCGTTGTAAAAACATGTCAAAATTGCCCCAAACGGCATCTGCCGCCGTTGCTATTATAAAAAGCCTTGCGCCCTGCGAGAGTTTTCTCATTCTGAGGAGAGTTGCTCACCCGGAAGATCCATGGTCCGGCCATTTTTCTTTTCCCGGCGGCAGAAAGGAAGCTCATGACCCGGACCTCCTGGCCACCTGCATCAGGGAGACAAAAGAAGAAACCGGCATCCTCCTCAATGCCGCGCAACTGCAGCGACGCTTTTCCCTTGAGCCGGCAGGTCTCAACCTCCGAAGGCCTCTCTGGGTGCAGCCGTTCCTCTTCACCATCTCAAGCCCCCCGCCCCTTTCGCTTTGCCGGCGGGAGATCCAGGGCGCATACTGGCTCGAGACTCAGCTGTTTCAAAACATGGACCTGCATGAAGACGTGGAGATGGCTCCAGGCCGCCTTTTCCCTGCCTACCCTCTCGATGACTACTATCTGTGGGGCTTTACCTACCGACTTTTACAGACCGTTCTGCGGACGGACAACACACAGAAATAATTTGCCATTTGCAGGCAATCACTTATTAATATAAGAAGAACTGGACGAGGCAAGGAGGCGTTTGGGATTATTATTTGCCATTGCAGAAAAGGACAACTTGTATGACTGAATATAAAAATGTTCTCGGCACCCCTCTGGAGATATGCAGTATCGAACCGTTGACCGGTTTTACCCGGGAAGGCAGCTGCAAAGTGACTGCCGATGATTACGGGG
Organism: Desulfocastanea catecholica; assembly: GCF_054657295.1. Classification (NCBI taxonomy): domain Bacteria; kingdom Pseudomonadati; phylum Thermodesulfobacteriota; class Desulfobulbia; order Desulfobulbales; family Desulfobulbaceae; genus Desulfocastanea; species Desulfocastanea catecholica. Next base: position 167,366 of record NZ_BAAHYZ010000009.1, on the reverse strand, counting down.
TCCATGGCGTCTGTGTACAGGTAACTGAAGAGTTTTTAGATTTCTCAAAAAAGAGGGGCAATGATCTATCCACCCCCATGCCCATGGCCGGCTTCTCGGGTTTGCAGCCGGGGGATCGATGGTGTCTGTGCGCCTCGCGGTGGAAAGAGGCCCTGGACCATGGCGCTGCACCTTTGGTCAACCTGGCCGCAACCCACGAAATCACCCTTAACTTTGTCTCACTCGAGGATCTCCTTACCCATTCGCTGGACAATGGTCATAGTTAGACAGGTTCCGGCAGGAAAAATCTATTTGTCCTGCCGGAAAACATAGGGGTGCCAGGCATCACCCATGAATGGCCATGCCCTTGGCTACCTCTTTCTTTTTCGCTTCTCCCAGCAAAAGACCGACCAGTTCCAGTGCAAATTCAATAGAGGTACCCGCGCCTCGACCGGTGACACAGTTTTTATCGATAACGACACTTTCCCCGGCCTTCTCCTGAATGGTCAACTGATCGGCAAAGAAGGGATGACAGGTCGCTCTCTTGCCTTGCAGCAGTCCATGGTGTTGCAGCACAACAGCAGGAGAAGCACAGATGGCTCCGTAGAATTTACCTTGGTCATTCTGTTTGCGTAAGAGTTCTGCCAGAACGGGTGAATTCTTCAGATTTTCAGCCCCGGGAATCCCACCGGGGAGGACGATCAAATCATAGTTTTTTTCCTTGCAATCCACAAGTAAACTGTCGGCCATGACCTGTACATTATGCGACGAGGTCACCAGCAGAGCATCGCCGATTGCCGCTAAATCGACATCAGCTCCGGCTCGACGAAAGGCGTCAACAACACTCAGCGCTTCGATCATTTCAAAGCCTTCGGCAAGAGGAACGAGAATTTTTTTTGCCATGGTCATCTCCTGTTGAATTTTGATCTTTTCACCCGACAAAATAGAATAACGTTTAATACGTTTTTGTTATACAATAGAACTGTAATAAGTTACCGCACATTTTCCGGTGCACTGCATACCTCGAACACAACAGATAACAGGAAAAAAACTATGACAGAAGAGCTACCAAGTCAAACAGCACAAAAACCAAAGCAGAGTTTTTCCGGCATGCAGGTGCTGGGGATGGTGTTCGCGTCGACGTGTTTAGCCATCGTCGCGACCGCCTTGGTGATAAAATTATTTCTCTTTCCAGCTCCCTTTAAACCTGTGGTGCTGACGCCAAAGGAATCACAACAGTTGACGGCAAAACTGGAAAGGTTTGAGGGCTTCAAGCAGCAGGCTGCCCCGAAAAAGAGCGAATACACCAAAGATGGCACCCTGGTGCCGGAACAATACAGTGAAGTCGGATCGACTCGGGATATTGATTTCACCGAACGTGAATTGAACGCCATGGTTGCCAAAAACACTGATCTGGCAGACAAAGTGGCCATCGATCTTGCGGAAAATATGGTCAGTATCAAACTGCTCATTCCGCTGGATGCCGATTTTCCAGTACTCGGCGGAAAAACACTGAAAGTGAACACCGGGGCGGAACTGGCCTATCGGGAAGGACGGCCGGTAATTAAATTAAGGGGTGTCAGTCTTATGGGGGTTCCCATGCCCAACGCCTGGCTGGGCGGAATGAAGAATATAGATCTCATCAATGAATTCGGTGCAGACGAGGGTTTCTGGAAAACCTTTGCCGACGGCGTTGACTCTATCAGTGTGGTGGAGGGATTGCTAAAGATTCGCCTGAAAGAATAACCGGCAAGACAAGGCCACTGTTGTGTGCAACAGTGGCCTTGTCTTGCCCCCAGCTTGGCAATGTTCACTGTGTGATAGGCGGCTGTGCTCCCAGCGTCGTTTTCACCGGCGGCATGATAAATGCGCTATCAATTCCATCACCCTGAACCGGAGGGGCACCGTTCTAGTCAGCCATAAATACCAGGTTAGGGTCGATAGCGTTCATTTCCTGCTCGACCCGCTCAATATTACCCCGCACTTTGGAGGCAATTTCCACTTCGGGATATTTGACAAGAATATTTTTCAAATATTTGCGTGATTCCACCAGGAGTTTCTTGCGACTTTCCAGATCAGTCGTCTTGGTATATCTGATAAACAGATCGGCTGCTTTTTTTCGGTCAGCGTTTGCCGCATCCAGTGTCAATTCACTAATTTTTGCTCTAGCCTTGGCGGAGTATTCAGTATCAAGCAGACTGGTGAATACTCCGATTGCCTCTTCATATCGTTGGCTATTGACCAGCAACATGCCGTTGTTCCACTGGTCCTGCAGGTCCTGCATCACAACCATTTTACCTGTTTCGTTTTCGACCGCCTCAGCCTGAGACAGTTGTTCATATTTTGCCTGAAGCTGCATCTGTTTGTCTGCGCCGAGAATATCGGTCGGCATGGTTTCCAGAAGCCGAAGGGCCTCGGAAAATTTCTTTTCAGCGGCAAGTCCATCTACTTTTGTCATGAAACCGTTAAACCACTTGTCTGCGTCATTCGAGACTGAATCTTTCATCAGGTCTACATTTGATATAACCAGTGAATACGGATAGCTGTTCATAAATTTCTCAGCCTGCCAGACTATCTTATATCCATCTCGCTCAGGGACGTATCCTAAGAAGTTTCTGAGTATTTCAGAAAAATCGTTGAGTTCCGGGCTGTCTTGCCGAGAGCTCTCGAGTAACGACAATTGCAGTTTGGACCATTCTTCAAGCTGACCAATTTTCAGAGAGTCCTCGGAAATTTTTTTGTATTCGGTGGATGCCGAGGGGTAATTACCCGAGGCGGTATAGAGATCGGCCAGCAACTTGCGCAGAGAAACCAGATCGGTGGCCTGTTCTTCGGAAGCGGACATCTTATCGACCACCTGCTGATACATCTCCGCCGCTTTTTGCTCCTGCCGGAGGTGGATCAGCGCGTTGCCGTAAAGAATTTTGCTTCGAAGACTTATCCGGCCACGTTCAGATTCGGGGATCTTCAGCCACGTCTCGATGACACCATCGTATTGCTTATCAGCTGCATATCTGTCAATCAGGGTTTCCAGCTGCAACAGATCGGTCCCGACCGTCGGCTGCTTCCAGCCGGCTCCTTTATCTTCGGCATCATCCAGGAGACGACCGCAGGAGTTTTCCAAAAAGGCAATATCACTCCTTTGCAGGTCAAATATTTCCTCATTACTGATTTTTGTTGCAACATCCATCGTATCGGCCTGGAGCATCTTGTCGCGCAATTCGGTATAGCCGTTCAGCACGTCCTGTAACCGGCGAAAACAGCGGACCATTTGCACTGCCTCTTCATCTTTCAACTTCATGGTAAGCGACTGACGGTCCAATTCTTCCCAGCGGTCAAGCTTTCGCTCGTACTCAGAAATTCTGTCATTAATATACAGGTCAGAGGGTAGCACGACCCCGCCACTTTCTTGAATCGGCTCTTCCTGTTGCTCCCCGATATCCATATACTTTGGCCGCTCTAAACTTGGACCATCAATATTCTCCGGAATATAGACCGGTGATGAGGGAAGAGTAGACGGCGTTGAAGGAGGTTGGTCTATCATCGGTTTTTCCGGAAGGGCGCAGCCACCCAGATGGACAATACAAAAAGCAACAAAGGCACCCTGGATAATTTTCTTCATAAGTTTTTCTCAATCGGTTTGGCGTTGATATTTTTTCTTGTTTTATTAACGGGATTTACTTTTTAGGAGTACATAATCATGTTCAATAATTCTGCAAAGAAGTCGACCCGTCACTGTCCAGCTTCAGCTGCCGTCTTCCAGAATGGCTGAAAACTTCTGTCCATGACAAGGCGACCGGTGTCGGTCTTCCGGCCAAAAGTCAGAATTGATGGTTGAGAACGCATTGTGTCGCTTACCTGAACCACTGGTTCAATGACCTTTCCGCCCTGATCCGGTTGTACCGCGACGTTTAACTGGCCGAGGTCGTCCCTTTTGATCGCCAGATCATTGGAAGAAAGCCCCACCGGGTCAAGCCGGCCGAGGTAATCCTGCTCCCGCAAGAGTACCGTGGCAATCTTACTCCATGCGGGTAGGGCACCGGCAGACCCGCTTATACGACTTGATTTCCGCCGCATCGGATCATTATTGTCAAACCCGACGTAAACTCCGACAGCATACCCGTCCCGCAGGGTCATTGCCACTCCGTTTTCAGTCATTTCCGGCAAATAACCAAAAAAAGAAGCATTGGTATAATTGTTCGCTGTGCCGGTCTTGCCGAGTAATGGCACGACAAGATTCAATTTGGTCCCCTTTGCTCCAGGCACCTGGTCGTCACTCTGCAGTTTGACTTCTTTCGTGGCCCCTCGTCCAGTACCGAATTTCACAACATTTTCAAGAATCGAACCGATCGCCATGCTGGCCTTGGCGTCGACCACCTGTTTTCTTACCGGCTTCGGCTGAAAAAGAATGTCCCCCTCGGCTGACTCGATACGATCGAGAATCGCCATGGCATCGTTGTTTTCCTCCTGCTCACTATCGCCGAAGGTAGCAACCTGTCCGGTGACCAGTCCTTCATACATTCTGGTGGCTTCAAGCAAGGTGACAACATTTGACCCGAGGGGAAAAGAGAGTACCGGCTCAAGACTGCTTTTAATGCCGAGCTGCTCCGCCAGGTGAATGAGATAATAGAGCCCTACGGTAATGCGAAAATCCTCTACCTGGGCAAGAACCTCAATACTGTAGGGCAATTCAATGCTGAGCTTTTCGTACTCATACTCTACCTGTTCGGCCACCATATCAAAGGCCGCGACGGTCAACCTACCATTCAACCTGATGTTTTCCCAGAATCGTACCTTTTCTTCATTCCCCAGCCAGGCAAGGTGATCCCGCAGTTCAACCGGGTTCACATAAGACAGGTTTGGCGCCACGTTTTGTTGTCGCATAAAATAATACTCGCCGGTCTGCCTGTCCGTATAGAGCGAAAATGCACCTGCAGAAGCAAAAACATCAGGCTCGGCAAATTCATCAGCTGGTTCGATAAGCAGCCGGTAGGTTGTCAATTCTTTTCTAAGCGGTTCGAGCAGACGAAAATGATTGGCAAGAAGGGTCTTGCGCAACCTCAGTTCACTCACTTCATATCCGGCAAGATTCGTTCCCTGCTGCGCCAGTTCTCTATCAATCCGGCGGGAAAAATCCTCATAATTAAGCCCGTACGGTAATTCCTTCAACCATTGGTATTCCTTCATCATTCTATCAAATATAAAATCCGTTTCCAGATTTTTAACCGCCAGACGGTAGGCCGTGGCGCGCAGGATTTCGCGATTGATCTGGATACCGTAACGATCACGGATTTTTGCCCGATAGGCCCGGTATGGTTCTTCTTGGCCATCGACTGTTTTCGGTCCCAGGCCAACCTTTTCAGCAACCTCGATCAACTGTGCGCGGGTAAGCTGATCACAAAGATGCGCCGCCAGCCATACAGAGGCAAGATTTTCCGAGTGCACCCCGGCCCAGTTCATAGAGACCCAGGCATGGGGGCTGGTGTGGTCCGGTCGTGGATAGTAGGGTTGATTATGATAGACAAAGACATTCCGACGGTTATTCAACATATCGGCGCTGTTCCAGCCAAGCTGCAAGGCTGCCGTGTACACCAGCGGTTTGAAGGATGAGCCCATGGTCCTTCTCGCGCTGACAGCCCGATTGAAGAAGCGGTTCTCTGTCCCGCCTGCCATGCTTTTTATATTCCCATTGCGCAGAACCAAAGCGCCACCCTGCACCTGTGGATATTTTTGTAACTCGAGCATCGCATTTTCATTTTCCGTAATCTCACGGACACTTACCCACACTCTATCGCCTGGCAGCAGTTGGGCGACCAGATTAGCCTGGTCTCCCTTCTCTGTTTCACTCCAGCGATTCTTCTGCCACTTGAGTCTTGCCGTGACCAGATCGGCAAGTCCAGCGGCGTCTATCGTCCCCTGACCCAACTGTTTATCGAGGGAGACCGTAATGTGGATATTTTTTCCTTTGCCGGTAATCTTCTCCACATGGCCAAAGAGAAATGCATCTTTTTGCAGCACCGAATCTCCAGTATACTCAAGGTCAGCCAGCTCGGCCTGCACCTCCTGCCGTTCATACCCCCTGAGGCGGACATCGAGTCTGGAAAGCTCTCCACGCAGAATGGCAAGTGTATCCGCCTGAAGCTCTCGGTCAATGGTGGTGATCACTCGTGCTCCAGAGGTTGCGATATTGTCCACGCCATGGGTCAGAAGAGCATCGAGCACCTCGGTTGAGGAAACGGCATCCCGGACTAATTCCATTGCGTAGTCAAGGTCAAAACCAACCTTGCCTTTGTTAAACTCAATTTCGCCATTGACTGCTTCGTTGTAGGCGAAAGCGTCGATCATGCCCAGATCCCGCATGCTATCGAGAACATATTTCAAACGAATTTTTGCCCGGGATCGGGCAAGCTCGGATGCCTCCTCGGTTTTTTTAATAAACGGATTATAATAATTCGGTCTTTTTACGCTTCCGGCAATAAAAGCACACTCAATAAGCGATAATTCGCCCGGCGTTTTATCAAAGTAGTATCGCGCTGCAATTCCTAACCCATGACCATTGCCACTCACGTAGAATTGATTGGCATAAAATTCAAAAATCTGCTCCTTTGGGTAGTAATATTCCAACCGTAAAGCAAAAAGGAGTTCCTTGACTTTTGCCTCAAGTGATCTTTCGGTTCGTTTAAAGAGATTCTTTGCTGTCTGCTGCGTCAGGGTGCTGCCACCCTGAACCACTCGGCCGGCTTGAATGTTTTTCACCATTGCTCGACCGATGCCGACAATATCGAAGCCGAAATGTTCGAAAAACCTTTTATCTTCCGAAGCCACCATGGCATTGATGAACTGTTCGGGAATCTCATTGTAGGTAATATATTGACGATGCGCAGTGTCAAAAAAAACGCCAAGTTTCGTCACCCCGTCACTATAATATACATGACTTTCTTTACCGAGAATGGAACGGATATTCTCAATCTGAATCTCCTCCCCAGGTTCTAAGACGACCAACCGATAAACATATCCCAGCACAGCTCCAATCGTAATGACACAAACGATTACTGCGAAAATAAATATTTTTTTCAACATGATTTCAAATTATTTTTTGTGCAAAGGACATCTGACAGGGTATATCAAGCCAACCCTGACCATGATTGGGGTATAAACCTTGCATTTACTCAGCAGTTCGGTTTTAAATAGTTGCCAGTTATATTTTCCGCCGGACAGCAAAGAATGTACATGGTTAGCCGACATATCTCAACAGGCTAATTACGAATTTGTCTGTCTTTTTCATAAACTTTCCTGTCACGGACGACGAACAATTCGACAAATGACTTCCCTATATACAACGCTTGCGAAAGGCTTCGCTCTATCGTTTTTTGCAATTTTTCTGTCAAGTTGTGCAAACGACAACAATTTTGGCAAAGCTCCAGATTTTTCCACCCGGGAGGCCTTGGAAAAGGCCACTGCTGAACTCTCCGAAGAGGAACTCAATAACACCGAGTCCAAGGTGTGTCTCGACGAAGAACTGGTGGCCCTCAGCCAAACGGGGACCTGGGATGAAAAACCGTTACCGGACATTGCTCCCCTCACCGACAGTGGCGTTTATGACTTTCCCGTAGTACTGAATAACAAAGTGAAGATGTACCTCGACCTTTTTCAAACCAAGCAGAGAAATCAATTTAGCCAGTGGTTGGCCAGATCAACAATCTATCGGTCAATGATGGAGAAGGAACTGGAGGAAGGCGGGCTACCCAAAGACCTGGTTTATCTGGCCATGATTGAGAGTGGTTATGACCCACTGGCCTGCTCCAGTGCAAAAGCAGTGGGACTCTGGCAATTCATGCAGGCAACCGGCAAGCAATACGACCTGCAGGTCGACAAATACGTCGATGAACGCCGCGATCCATTAAAGTCTACCAGGGCCGCCGTAACCTATCTCGCTGATCTGTACAAAGAATTCGATGACTGGCATCTTGCCGTTGCCGCCTATAACGGGGGACCGGGAACAATCCGCAACGGGTTAAAAAAGCATAACGTTGACAACTTCTGGGATTTGGCCGCTCAAGAATATCTGCACCTGGAAACCAAACGGTATGTACCAAAACTTATTGCTGCACTCCTGATCGCCAAGAATCCTGAGAAATTTGGTTTCACTGATGTAAAGTATCATAAAGATGTCCGCTATGACACACTCACGGTAGGCCCAGGCATGAGCCTTGAGGCTGTTGCCCTGATCAGCAACACCAGCACCAAAAAAATACAACAGTTGAATCAAGAGCTGCGGCTTGGCAAAACGCCTCCCAATAGAGAGCACTATGCCGTGAAAATACCGCATCAAACAGCAGCGATCGCGTCGAAAAACCTTTCCCGTCTGCACAGTATTGTCAGCACCGACTACAAAACCCACAAGGTTAAAAAGGGTGATACGTTAACGCAAATCAGTAAAAGATATGACGTTAACAAAACGACTCTCCTCAAGGTAAACGACCTGCGTAGCAACAAACTTGCCTCCGGCCGAAACCTGAGAATTCCCTACAGCACCGTTCGCTACCAGCTCCTGCCCGAAGGGTCGTCGAAAGCTCTGATCGCCTCCAGGGAGAATCTTGTCCTGCACCGGATAAAGCCAGGCGATACGCTGTCAAAAATAGCCAAACGATATAACATACCACCTGAAATGGTTGTTCGCTGGAATGGTTTAAAAAATGCTCACTCCATACGGGCCGGGCAACAAATTGCTCTGTATATTGACCAGGACAATACCATGAAGGTTGGAAAAACTGCGCCCTCCGTCGCTTCCTTGAAAGCTGACAAAAAGAAATTTGCAAATACCAAAGCCGATACCCCGTATGAATGGTATAATGTACAAAACGGGGATTCACTCTGGACCATCTCCAGGAAATTCAGTGCGTCGACTGCTGATATTAAAAAATGGAACAATTTGAAGTCAAATCGTATTCAACCGGGTTCCCAGCTCAAACTGAAAAAAGTATAGCTCAGCAACCTGCAGCCATCACAAAATATCGCAGCTCGCTCCGATTTCTACATGACAAAGCTTTTATTAGTGGCTACCTTCCATCCTGACGTTAGCATTCCTCTACACCAAAAAGAGTTTTGCTCATCCGAGAAATAGTCTCCGACCGGCTCACAGACTCTCAGCAAACAACAATAACCATGCCAATAACCGATGCACCTTTCCCAGCCCATGCAAACTATGGGACCGATGTCCATGTTGTCGAACACGGAGACAAAACTGTCCTGCTTGTCGGCACCGCCCACATTTCACAACAATCTGTCCTCCTGGTCAAAAAAGTCATCGAGCAGGAACACCCCGACTGTGTCTGCCTGGAACTCGACGACAAGCGATATCAGGCCCTCACGCAAAAAAAACGTTGGGAATCTCTTGACTTAAAAACAATTATCAAAGACAAGCAACTCTCCACCCTGCTCGTCGGTCTCCTCATGGCCTCCTATCAGAAACGACTCGGTGGCAGGCTCGGTATCACCCCTGGCGCGGAGCTGCTGATGGCTGCGCAAACCGCAAAAGATCTGCACATTCCTCTCTCCCTCTGCGATCGGGATGTACGCATAACACTTCGTCGCGCGTGGAAATCCACTTCTTTTTTTAAAAAAGGCTATCTGCTCGCTTCGCTGTTGGCAAGCCTGTTTGATAAGACCGAAATATCCGAAGAAAAACTGCAGGAGCTTAAACAAAAGGATGTGCTGACCGAGTTAATGGAGGAGATGGGCGATACCTTGCCTGATCTGAAGCGGGTACTGATTGATGAGCGGGATATTTATCTCGTCGAAAAAATCAAGTCCTCGCCCGGAAGAAGAATCGTTGCCGTGGTCGGTGCCGGTCACATTGCCGGTATGCTCCGACAATTTGCTGTCGACAATAAACATAAGATTGCTGATGTCACCCTTATCCCCCCGGTATCACAGGGATACAAAATAGCCGGATGGACTATACCTCTGATGATCATCGGTTCTCTCGGGGTCATTGCCTCGCAAAAAGGGATCTCTGTCGCCGGAGATAATATTCTCTTCTGGATTCTCGCCAATGGCATCCCTGCCTCTATTGGCGCCCTGTTGGCCCTGGCCCATCCTCTGACAACGTTAAGTGCCTTTGCCGCCGCCCCGATAACCAGCCTGACGCCAGTCATAGGAGCCGGCTACGTTACTGCATTTATTCAAGTCATCGCCTGCCCGCCGGTAGTAAAGGAATTTGAAACGGCTGGAGAAGATATCGGTTCTTTCACGGGCTGGTGGAAAAATCGTCTTCTCAGGGTCTTTTTAGTTTTTCTCCTTACCGGTCTTGGATCGGCAGTAGGTACGTGGGTTGGCGGCTATGAAATTTTCAAGAATTTGATCGGGTGAGAATATATTATGTCTCTCGACTGTGTTGTTTCTTGCAATAAGTTAATTTTTAAAGGAAATATTTGAATGTCTGAACAAAAGTCTCAGCCGGCACTCACGCTGACCACCCGGCAAAAACAATTTCTCAAAGGGCTTGCCCATTCCCTCACCCCTTTTGTCCAGATCGGCAAGGAAGAATTAAGCCCGGGACTTTTAGAAACGATCAAAACCGAGCTCCTTCGCCACGAGTTGATCAAGGTGAAAATCGGCAGCAATTGTGCACTGGATAAACACAATACGTCCATCACCATCGCCGAACAGACGGCAAGCGTTTTAGTCCAGTTAATCGGCAAGACAATTGTCCTCTACAAACCCAATCCCAAAAGAGCCAAAGAGAAAAGAATCCTCCTGCCTAAAGCCGGCTGATGCCTGCCAACTCATCGAAGTTGGCAGCCGCGGCGCCCAACCATGCTGACTGTATTACAGTTCCATCAGCAATGTTGGCGCCGCCTGGGTAGCTGTCACCAGCGAGGTTTCTCCCCACTCCCGCACAGAAAGTAATGCCGCTTTTCGGGCAAGTTCCGGAGTGTTATTTTTCTCACTCAGATGAGCCAGCACAACGACACGAAGGTGATCGCCAATAAGGCCGGCGAGAAAATCGGCCGCATCTTCATTGCAGAGATGCCCCTGGCTGGACCGAACCCGTTGCTGCAAAGACAAAGGGTATACACCGTTCTTCAACATCTGCAGGTCGTGGTTGAACTCCAGGATGAGACCATTGCATTCGGCCAGTCTTCTGCCTATCAGATGGGAAATCCTGCCGGTATCGGTACAATAGCCGACACTCCTCCTGCCGTCACTGACCACATAGCCCACCGGATCGGCTGTATCATGGGAAATACGAAATGATCGAACCTGCAGGTCGTCTATCTGCAGCAGATCCCCTGTCTCAAATTCTGTCCGGGCAAAGAGCCTGCCCAGGCGATTTTCCCCGGATGAAAATGTCCCGCCATTGCCGTATGTGGGAATTTTGCACCGCCTGGAAAGGACTCCGACTCCCTGGATATGGTCGTTGTGCTCATGGGTGATACACAGTGCCCGGACATTCGATACGTCACGGCCGATCGATTTCAACCGTGTCTCAATTTCTCTGCCGGAGAACCCGGCGTCAATAAGGATACCGGTTTTGCCGCTCTCAATATAGACGGAATTGCCGCTGCTGCCACTGCCCAGAACTGAAAAAAGCATTTTTGTCAAACCCCTGTATGCCCGAAGCCGCCGGAATTTCTTTCGGTTGTGTCCAGAGCAGCCGTTTCCACCCAAACTGCCTGGACTACCGGTGCCAGAACAAGCTGGGCAATGCGATCACCTCTGGTTATTGTATAGGGATGTTGCCCAAGATTAATCAGGGCGATCTTCACTTCCCCACGATAATCGGCATCAATTGTTCCCGGACTGTTCAGGACGGTCACACCGTATTTGACAGCTAGGCCACTGCGTGGCCGCACCTGCAATTCATAGCCGCCAGGCAGGGCAACACCCAATCCGGTCGGTACAAGAACCCGCTCACCCGGCTCTATAATCAGGTTTGTACGCACCGCAGCCTCGACATCCATGCCCGCTGCGCCCACGGTTTCATATCCCGGAAGATGCAGATCGCGTTCATTTTCCGGAATCAGCCAGCACACTTTGACTTTTTCCTCTTTCATTGGTGCTCCCTGTGTATTGCACTCATCATCTATGATCGTTCTTTATGAAAAAAGCCGACTTCCTCAGAAGAGAAAGTCGGCTTCAAAACAACATAACAGCACCGAGGAGGTGTTACTCCTCCATCAAAGCCTTACGGCTCAAACGGATCCGACCGCGATTATCCACATCGAGAACCTTGACTTCAATGACATCGCCTTCCTTGACCACGTCGGTCACTTTAGCCACCCGTTTAACATCCAGTTCGGAAATATGCACCAGCCCATCGGTGCCCGGAAGAATCTCGACAAAGGCGCCGAAGTCCTTGATTGTTTTTACCGTGCCCTTATAAACGGCCCCTACTTCGGCCTCGGCAGTAATTGCCTTCACCTTTGCCACAAGGGCATCGGCGAGCTCACCACTGAGGGCAAACATTTTTATAAGGCCGGAATCATCAACTTCAATCTTCGCATCGAATTCAGCGGACAGTTCCTTGATAATCTTGCCACCAGGCCCGATAATATCGCGAATTTTATCCGGATTGATTTTATGAACCATATATTTAGGGGCATGTTCGACAACCTGAGCACGAGATTTGGTGATGCCTTTCAACATCTCGGTAAGAATGTGTACACGTCCTTCTTTTGCCTGCTCAAGGGCTTTGCCCATGATGGCCCGATCAACACCGTCGATTTTAATATCCATCTGCAGGGAGGTAATACCGTCACTGGTGCCGACAACCTTGAAGTCCATGTCACCCAGATGATCTTCGTCACCAAGAATATCCGACAGGATAACAACCTTGTCCCCTTCTTTTATCAGTCCCATGGCAATACCGGATACCGGTCGCTTCAAGGGAACCCCGGCATCCATCATCGCCATGCTGCCACCACATACCGTGGCCATGGACGAGGAGCCATTGGATTCAAGAACTTCGGAGACCACCCGGATTGAATAGGGAAAATCTTCTTCCGCCGGGAGCACCGCTTCAAGTCCGCGGGTGGCCAGTGTGCCATGACCAATATCACGACGGGATGGCCCCCGTAGAAATCGTGCTTCACCTACACAGTAGGGCGGGAAATTGTAATGCAGCATAAAGCGGTTGAGCTGCTCCCCCTGCAGGGTCTCCACCCGCTGTTTGTCGCGCTCACTGCCAAGCGTTGTGGTTACCAGCGCCTGGGTCTCGCCACGGGTGAACAGCGCTGAGCCATGGGTACGCGGCAAATACTCTGTTTCACATTTAATCTCGCGGATTTCGTTAAATTTTCGTCCACCGATCCTGATTTCACTGTTGACGATCTTGTCGCGCATGAAAGATTTTTTATAGGCGGAGAGCAGCTCTTTAACTTCACCGCTCTTTTCCCCTTCCGGATCAAGTTCGGTCAGCACCTCATCCTTGAGCATATCATAGACGGTGCCGCGTTCTAATTTGTCAGAAGTATTGAAAACCTTTTCCATCCCCGCTGCCGCGACTTCACGGACCTTGGCGAGAAGCGCCTCATCAACCTTCGGCGTCTCAACCACTGCCTTGGTTTTGCCGGCAGATTTCTGTAATTCTTCCTGAATATCGATAAGCGGCTGCAAATGCTCAAAGGCATAAAAAATACCGGAGAGGACTTCATCCTCACTCAGCTCATCAACCTTGCCTTCAACCATGACCACGGCTTTTCGAGTGCAGGCGACCATTATATCCATCGATGACTTGGCCAGTTCGGCAATTGTCGGGTTCAGTATATACTGGCCGTCGATATAACCAATTCGACCGCCGGCAACCGGTCCGGCAAACGGTATATTGGAAATGGTCAGGGCACATGAAGCTCCGGTCAGGGCCAGTACATCCGGCAGGATGTGCTGGTCTGCAGAAAGGACGGTGGCAATAACCTGGGTTTCCGCCGAGTAGCCCTTTGGGAAGAGCGGGCGCAGCGGGCGGTCAATAATTCTACAGGTGAGCACCTCATTATCACTTGGCCTGCCGATTTCACGCCGGAAATAGTTTCCGGGAATTCTGCCGACCGAAGCAAGTTTTTCCTGATATTCAATGGTCAGGGGTAAAAAATCCGCGTCCGGCTTGCTCTTGCCGGCACCGACCACAGTAACCAGCACCATGGTATCTCCTGAACGTACAACGACGGACCCTGATGCCTGTTTGGCAATTTTACCAGTTTCGATGGATATGGTCTTTCCACCAATTTCTGTTTCTACTTTGTTCAACATGTTTTCTCCAGATGTGCAGCATCAGGGAAAGGCGCAGCGCCAACTTTCCGACTGGATTATCCACCAGCCCCGTATGCTCTATTTTCTCGGTTTTCCTTAAACAACAAAAACCTCAAACAGCTCCTAAACCGAGGGACTGTTTGAGGTAAAATGGCACTATGCCCAGGCCCATACCTGCACCTGGCGGCAACAAACCTTACTTACGCAGACCAAGTTCCTGCAGCATCGTTCTGTATTTGTTGACGTCTTTCTTCTTTAAATAATCAAGCAGACTTCGTCGCTGACCGACGAGTTTGAGCAGTCCCTGTCTTGAATGATGGTCCTTTTTATGCACTTTAAAATGCTCGGTGAGGTACTGAATACGATCAGTTAAAAGGGCAATCTGCACCTCGGACGAGCCGGTGTCGGTTGGATGAATCTTGAATTTCTCGATAATCTCATTTTTGCTTACTGCTGACTGTGCCACGACAATCCTCCTGAAACTGTATAGTAAATATCTGTTAGTTACCATTCATTGCTTGACAATATTCTATAGTCTTTTTTCAAAACTATCTACTCATTACAACAATTGGTCTGCGAATTTGGTGGCGAACCCTGCAGACCAGCTAGATACCTTGTTAGTGCCTGAAAAAAGTCTTCACGGCTGCGTTTCTCACGAGGAGGGAACGAAAAAAATGACAATTGATAGAAGTTACTATAAACATCACGCACACACTAGCCAACTCGAGTGATTATTGCAATAGTTTACACACCTCATCAATAGTTATCATCCTGCGCCGGCAGTGCTGCAATGCCTCCTCGCTGCTTAAATCATCCCAGGTCAAACTGTCGTCGACCGAGAAGAAACCACATCTTGTCCGCCGTAATTGGACAAGATGTGCGCCGCAGCCAAGACTCCTGCCAATATCTGCGGCCAGGGTCCGAATATACGTGCCTTTACTGCAGACAACCCTGATGCTAAGCTTCGCTTCCTCTCCGGAGAGCATTTGACCCGCATCGGTTCGCTCAAGGGTGAAAATGTCTACCGGCCGGGCATCTTTAACAATATCGATGCCTTTACGGGCATAATAATAGAGCGGCTTGCCGTTATGCTTCAGGGCGGAATAGGCCGGCGGCACCTGCATTTGTCTGCCCCTGAATTTTCGCAGACATTCCTCAACTTCAAGGGGTGATAACTCGCCGAGCGGAGTGCGGGCTGTCACCGTCCCTTCGGTATCGTGCGTTGCTGTTTCAACCCCCAGCCGAAGGGTGGCCAGATACTCTTTTTGCCCGTCCATGAACCGCGAAATAAGCTTGGTGGCCGGCCTTCCGGCACAGAGGATGAGCAGCCCGGTGGCAAAGGGATCAAGCGTCCCGGCATGACCAACTTTTTTAATCTGCAGGATTCGGCGCAGCCGGCTTACCACGCCAAAAGAACTTATGTCGACCGGTTTATCAACAAGAAACACACCGGCCTCTCCCTCAAGTTTCGTTTTCGAAAACATCACAACCTGCAATAAAAGCGGCGAATCAGCGAAAGACGCGCTTAATTTTCTTCTTTCAAGGCCTTCGAGAGGACATCCGTTAATTCCAGACGCACCTGCTCGATCGATTTTCCGCTGCAACGAAAACCAGCCGCATTCCGATGCCCGCCACCTTCAAACAGTTTGGCGACTTCAGCCACATCGCACTTGCCCTTGGCCCGGAGGCTCACCGAAATGAGATCATCATTTGCCTCTTTTATTAAAACGGCTACCTTCACCGAACGGAGTGATCTTGGAAAATCAATAAACCCTTCCACATCCTGCAATGAAGCGCCACTTTCTTCGAGCATACGGTTTGACACATGCATAAAGGCAATCTGGTCGGCTTCGACAGTACGTAGGGTCGAAAGAACCATCTCCATCAGTTTTAGCCTTTCCCGGCTGAAATTATCATAGAGATGCCGGCAGACCTCGTCCGGACGCACCCCCCTTTCCAGGAGTTCGGCGGCAATCTGCATTGTTCTGGGCCGCGTCCCCTCATAACGAAAAGAACCGGTATCGGTGCAGATGGCGACATAGAGATTATAGGCACAGTTATAACTTATCGGAGCACCAAGGGCCAAGGCCAGCTCATACACCATCTCGCCGGTGGAGGATTTTGTCATTTCAACCCACCTGGCCGTACCAAAATCTTCATGGGACTGGTGATGGTCAATAACCACAAAGGGAGAGCTTTGCAGAAATTCACGTTTGGATGAACCTAACCGGTCCTCATCACCGCAATCAAGGGCAATACTGATTACATTTGCACCGGCGGCGGCAATAAAGGATCGGTACTCAGCAAGGCTGGTATGGGCTTTATCTCTATCAGGCAAGAAATCATACAAATGAGAGACTGGTTCTTCTAAAAAACAGAATACAGTCTTGCCGAGCGCTTCGAGAATATTTGCTAAACCAAACAAGGATCCCAAAGCATCTCCATCGGGATGCGTATGCGTGAACAGCACAATGTTGCTGCTTGCGCTAATTTCTTGGATTATCCGTTCAGGAATCATCCTCTTGGGATTTTCTTTCATTGGCAATTTCCTGAAAAATTCCATCCAGCTCCGCCACTTTTTCCACTATAGTGTCATATCGAAATAAAAGCGCTGGTGTAAAACGTAAATTGAGCGTTTTGGCGATATGGCTGCGCATAAACCCCTTTGCCCGCTCCAAACCGATACCCGCTTCCTTGATTTCTTTTTTTCCGCCCATAACGGTGAAAAAAATTCGGGCCAGGCTTAAATCGTCTGGAACTTCAACCCGTGAAATATGTACGCCCTGCAGCCTGGGATCTCTGACCTTGCTGATCAACAGAGTAGACAGCTCATTTCTGATAGCTTCCGCCACCCTCGATGATCGTTTTTGCTCATTTTTTCCACCGATGCCGATGGAGTCAAGTGTCTGTTTTGGATCCCAGCTTGCCACGTTATACCCTTTTTTAAGAGAGAGTTGCCTCGATTTCCTTCATCACAAAGGCCTCGAGATGATCGCCGACTTTAATATCGTTGAACTTCTCGACACCGATACCACATTCATAACCGGAAGTCACTTCTTTCACATCGTCCTTGAACCGCCTGAGAGATTCAATCTTTCCGGTGAAGATAACCACGCCGTCGCGTAACACCCGAATCCTGGCTGTGCGGAGGATCTTCCCGTCGATTACAAAACTGCCGGCAATGGTGCCGATTTTCGGCACGCTGAAAGTTTCCCGTACTTCGGCGGTACCGATAACCTCTTCCTCGAAGGTGGGTTCCAGCATACCGACCATGGCCTTACGTATATCGTCCAAGGCGTGATAGATAACATCATAGGATCGTACGTCGACATTCTCCTTGACGGCCAGCTCTTTGACCTTGGCACTCGGCCTGACATTGAAACCGATGATAATCGCATCGGATGCCGAGGCAAGAAGAATATCCGACTCAGTAATCGTGCCGGTCCCCTCGTGAAGAATCCTTACCTTGATTTCTTTGGTGGACAGATCTGCCGCAGCCTTGGCAAAGGCCTCCAAGGTACCCTGCACGTCGGCCCTCAGAACAACGCGCAGCTCCTGCACTTCGCCTTCGCTCATCTGTTCAAACAGTTTATCCAGAGAAATCTTACTGTTCGCACCGAGCTCACTTTCTCTGGCCTTGAGGGATCGTACCTGGGAAACATTTCTGGCCATCTTCTCGTCGGTGACAACGATGAATTCATCGCCTGCGCTCGGCACACCGGACAGCCCCTGCACTTCGACAGGAATTGACGGCCCGGCCTCCTTGATTTTTCGGCCCTTATCGTCGAGCATGGACCGGACCTTGCCGCTGAACTGTCCGACGACAAAATATTCGCCGAGATGCAAGGTGCCATCCTGAATGAGAACGGTCGCCACCGGTCCCCGGCCTTTATGCAGCTGGGCCTCAAGGACTCGCCCTCGTGCCTTCCTTGTGCTGTCAGCCTGCAGTTCAAGGACTTCTGCCAGCAATTGAATAGATTCGAGAAGATTATCAATACCGATGTTTTTCTTGGCTGAAGTCTCACAATATATCGTATTACCGCCCCAGTCTTCAGGCATGAGGTTCAAGTCGGAAAGCTCCCGCTTGACTCTGTCGATATCGGCATTCTCCTTATCTATCTTATTCACTGCGACAAGAATCGGCACATCGGCAGCCTGGGCATGATGAATAGCCTCCCGGGTCTGATCCATGACGCCATCGTCGGCGGCGACGACAAGAACGACAATGTCGGTTACCTGGGCGCCGCGGGAACGCATTTCCGTGAAGGCGGCATGGCCCGGCGTATCGACAAAAGTAACATCTCCCGAGGCCGATCGCACACGGTAGGCGCCGATATGTTGCGTAATTCCACCAGCTTCACCTTCTGCAACATCGGTTTTGCGAATTGCGTCAAGGATTGAGGTTTTTCCATGATCGACATGACCCATTACCGTCACTACCGGCGACCTGGTCTTTTTTACCCCACCTTCTTCCGACTCGTTGAGCATCTGCATGCCGATTTCTTCGGTGATGCCCTGCTCGACCTCATAATCAAAATCGGCGGCAATGAGTATTGCAGTCTCCGTATCAACAGATTGGTTGATGGTCGCCATCACCCCAAGTCCCATTAATTTGGCAATGACATCACTGGCTTTAATTTTCATCCGCTGGGCAAGATCACCAACAGTGATAGCGTCATACACCTTAAATCGTTTTTTACTGGCCTTCATTTCAGCCGGCGGCGAGATAATTTTAGCGGCCTTTCTACTTCTTTTGCCACGCCTTCCACCTTCAGTCCCCTGATAATCTTGAGCAAAATGGGTGAATTTTACATTCTTCTGAACCTTCTTCACTCCGCGACGAGCTTCGATAGTCTTGTCTTCTTTGACCGGAATATTTTTCTTGCCTTTTTTCTTCAGGCGTCCGCTATCATCAGCTACAGGAGGCGCCGGGGTTCTGGAAGGAGCAGGAGCAGACGGTCGCGTTGAGACCGGCTTGACGAATTTCTTCTTCTCCGGACGGGATGGTGTTTGCTGTTGCTCAACCATACCAGGCAGTTCAATGGTGCGTATCACTCTCGCCATCGGTTTTTTCTGCACAGCTGGCTTGCCTTTCTTAACCGGCCGAACCTCAGCATGTTTTTTTGTTTCAGCTGTTGCCCCGGCTTCCATCGGAGCCAGGTCGCCGGTTTGTTCTTCAGCAAAGGTGCTGACTTTCACCCCGCCCGGCTCTTGTTGCTGCGACTCTTTTTCGGCTGCAGGAGCCTGTTCCTGTTCGGTGACGACTTCCGACTCTTTGGTCTCTGTTGCGGCGGATACGTCTGCTGCAGGTTCAGCAGTGGCAGCTTGCTCTTTCTCGGCTGCATGCGTGGTTTCAGGCAGAGAAATCTCTTTGATCTCTTCCTCTACAGCCACAGTAACCGGTGCCTGTTCCTCAGTCTTTTCTCTTGCTGCCACGACTTCCGGCTGGACTTCCGGTTCGACTTCCGGGGCCTCCTCAACAACCTGCGGTCTGCGCCGTATGACGGTTGCTCGACGCCGGATCACTGTTGGGCCATCCTTATTGCTGTCAATACGCTTTTCAACAAGCTTGGTATTTGTCGATTTCAGAATAGTCTTCCGAATCGTTTCAGCCGTTTCGTCGTCAACAGATGAACTGTGGCCTTTGATATCAAAGCCGAGTTCAATAAGTTTATCCGTCAACGCTTTACTGCTCATGCCGGCCTCCTTGGCCAACTCATACACCCTGATTCTGCTCATCCTTTACTCCCGTATTGCATCGCAACAGTCATTTCATCCATCAAGCTACCGAGGTGAACGTATCCGCCCAATCCTTGATGAATCATTTTAAATCTCTCTATTCAAAGACGAAACAATCTTTTCCATTTTTTTTTCTTGTCAAAAAACAGCTCTATACATTGCCCATCTTTGCAACAATAGACACCCCTCCCGAGTAGTATTTGTCTGGGATCAGGCTCTACCTTTTCATTTTTCCATACATAACGCTGCAGCGACTGTTTCGTTTTTTTTTTGCCGCATGAGCAACAGGTTCGCAGTGATGCTGTCATTCTTTGGGGGTATCGACGCTATCCGTCTCTTCCGCCCCTTCATCTTCGTGCATTGTTTCTGCAGGGACAACATCCACTTCCTCTGCTTGAGCAACCGGCACCTCATCTTTTTCTTCGGTGGCCTCGGCAATATCCTGCGGTTGTGCTTCTTTGGCCACAAAGGGTATTGTCTTCGCTTCTTCGATCAATCTTTTTGCAAATTCTTCATCAATGGATCGTATGACGATAAGGTCTTCGACACTTTTTTCGGCAAGTACCGCCGTGGAAAAAATATTTTTAGCCAATAACTGGTCGGCCAGAGATTCATCAACACCCTGGAGTTTCAGCAGCGACTGATAGCCCTCATTCGACAGATTATTGTACCGCTGCTCACTTTTCACATCTATGCGCCAGCCAATCAGTTTGGAAGCAAGGCGAACATTCTGGCCCTGTCGGCCGATGGCCAGGGAAAGTTGATCGTTGGGCACAACCACCAGCAGCGAATTGGCATCTTCATCGGCCATAACCATACTGACATGGGCAGGAGCCAGCGCGTTGTAAACATACTTAGCTGGATCAGGACTCCAGGTGACTATGTCGATACGCTCACCCTGCAATTCCTGCACGACATTTTGCACCCGCGACCCCTTCATGCCGACACAGGCGCCCACCGGATCGACGTCGCCCTCGGAAGAACTTACCGCTATTTTCGCCCGAAAGCCGGGTTCCCGGCTGACACCCATTACCCGAACGATTCCTTCAGCCATTTCCGGCACTTCCAGCTCGAAAAGTTTTCCGAGGAATTCATCACAGGTCCTGGACAGAATCAGCTGTGAATCTCGGCTGGTCTGCCGCACCTCTTTCAGGTAGGCCCTGATCCGATCGCCCTGCTTAAAAGAACGTTTGGGAATCTGTTGATCTTTCGGCAAAATTGCATCCGTCCGCCCAAGGTTGACGATCATATTGCCCCGTTCGAAGCGTTGCACTATGCCGCTGACCACCTCGCCGACACGATCTTTGAACATGTCGTAAATGACTTCCCGTTCAGCATCCTTCATTCTGTGAATGATAACCTGCTTGGCTGACTGTGCAGCTATTCTGCCCAGATCAGCGATATCCTTCATCTTTTCACCAAGCTCATCACCAAGTTGTACTTCGGGATCGAGTTTTCTGGCTTCATCAAAAGATATTTCCGTCTGCTCGTCTTCCGCCTCTTCAACCACTATTCTAAACTGGAAGACCTCTACTTCACCAAATTCCTCGTTGTAACGAACTTCCATATCTCGACGGCTGCCGAATTTTTTCCTGGCAGCAGACTGAACCGCCTCTTCGATGGCCTCTATCAGTAATGTTTTATCAAAACCACGATCTCTACTGATCTGGTCGATTATACGTTTCAAATCTGATAGCATTCTCTTACTCCGTCATTATGACTTTCAGCTCCGACATGCGGAGAACATTGCATTGTGCAAACAAGATGGTCCCTTCTGCTTAAATTGCCAACCTGGCCTTGTTTATCTTCTCAAAAGAAAACTGTATGGAACGGCCGTCGTCGAGCCGTAAATATATCAGCTCATCTTCAATCTTTTCAATCGTGCCTTCGAACACCTTTTCGCCATCGATAGCTTCATGTACTTTAACCCTGGCCTTCCGGCCACAGTAACGAGTAAAATCGTCAACAGACCTCAGCGGTCTTTCCAGACCAGGAGAGGACACTTCTAAATGGTATGCATGATCGATGAAATCTTCCACATCAAGATAACGACCCAATTCACGGCTGACCTTGCTGCAGTCCTCAAGCGTCACACCCGCTTCCGAATCGATAAAAACGCGCAGGACCCAGCCGTGGCCTTCCCGGCGAAACTGAACATCAAAGAGTTCAAGCTCCATGGTCGGCAAGAGACCCTGCAGAAAATCCCGTAATTTATCGATTATCAATTCACTCATTACGTGTACCTCAGTTTCCTATGCCTTGCCATCTGGAAGAACAGATCTTTTTCATTGCAAAAAACCACCACGACCAATATGCGGGCATAAAAAAAAGCGGGCAAAGCCCACTTTCAAAACCGTCCCGCAACAAAAAAGCAACAGGAGGTATAGCCGATCAACTCAAGCCTTGATCAAAAAACCGGAACATGACCTTTTTGAAAATCCACCGGAAACAATACCTGAACATGGTGCAAAAAGAATTACACGGAGAAGAATCAACCACAAAATTGAGGTAATGTCAAGCCCAAAGGTGTTGCCGGTGTTTTACTAAGTGCAGAATCATGGCAACTTAGTTGCCGTTTTTTACCCTGTGGTTGTACCTCTGTTTCCTCTCGCTGTTTCAAATTCTATTTGACAAACACCAGTTGTGCCTTTATTTAAACGACTGTTCCGAGTGCCTTCCAACGTTGCATCGTTTACTGCGTCTCAGGTCAGCAGCAGCGATATCTCTGTGTAATGTTGTACAATATCACCCTCCCAAAGAAATATATTGTGCTGATACGTTAATGTACAACATCACATCACCCTTAACTCAGACCTGGTTGAACCGTTTCTTTAACTGGACCAATACTCGATTTCATGACAGAGAAAACTCTTATAATAGCAGAAAAACCCAGCGTTGCCGCCGATCTGGTTAAAGTGCTGCCCGGCAAATTCAAAAAGGAAAAAACCCACTTTGAAGGGGATAAGTACATCGTTTCCTATGCCATTGGTCATCTTGTCTCCATCTGTTACCCGGAAGAGATCGATCCGGCATATCAGAAATGGGATATGAACACCTTGCCGATCCTGCCGGAAACCTTTCCTCTCAAGGCCCTTGACGGCACGAAAGGGCAATTGAATGCGCTGCAGAAACTGATCCGCCGCAAAGACGTCACAGAGATCATCAACGCCTGCGATGCCGGCCGTGAAGGTGAATTGATTTTCAAATATATCATTAAATTTGTTTGGAACAATTCCGTCGCCAAAAAATCATTTAAACGTTTATGGCTGCAGTCAATGACCGTCGATGCGATTAAAAGTGCATTTGTTGCCTTGCGTGAAAATGAAGAACTGCAACCGCTGGAGGACACCGCACTGTGCCGGTCAGAATCAGATTGGCTGATAGGCATTAATGCGACAAGGGCACTGACCGGCTTCAATTCCCGCCGTGGCGGCTTTTTCCTTACTCCCTGCGGCCGGGTCCAGACACCGACACTTTCCCTGCTGGTCAAGCGCGAACGTGCTCGATACGAGTTTGTTTCTCGCCCGTATTGGAACCTGCTGGGGCACTTTACTTTCGACGACGATTCGTATGAGGGTAAATGGATAAACGAATCCTTTGTGAAAGATCCACAGGACCCCTATAAAAAAGCGGATCGAATCTGGCAAATCGAAGATGCCGATGCCATTATAGCAAAGTGTACCGGCAAACCGGCTACGATACAGGAAGAGAGTAAAAGGACCTCGCAAAGTTCGCCGCAGCTCTACGATTTAACGTCACTGCAGCGCGAGGCCAATTCCCGGTTTGGCTTTTCGGCGAAGAACACTTTGGGCCTCGCCCAGACACTGTACGAACGACATAAGGTATTGACCTATCCCCGTACCGACAGTAAACATCTTCCTGAAGACTATATCCCTACCGTTAAAAATACCCTGAAGAGCCAACTTGACTGGAAGCTTGGTAAATTTGCCAGGCAGGCGCTGGATAAAAATTATGTCCAGCCGAACACACGTATTTTCAATAATGCCAAGATCTCTGATCACCACGCCATTATCCCCACCACTCTTCTGCCGACCAATCTCTCGGAACCCGAATTGAAGATCTACCAGATGGTGACACAGCGTTTTCTGGCGGTATTTTTTCCACCGGCCGAATTCCAGAACACCAAACGGTATTCGTACGTGCAGGAAGAGATCTTTCTCACCGAAGGAAAGATATTACTTGAGGCCGGCTGGAAGGCCATTTACGGCACGGTCGGCGGCGACGGTCAGGACAAAATCCTCGCCCCGGTGCCCAAAAACGCAGCGATCATCTGCCGCACTATAGACAAAGAGGACCAGGAGACTAAACCCCCGGCGCGATTCAACGAGGCGACCTTGCTCTCGGCGATGGAAAACTCCGACAAATTGGTTGAAGATGATGAGCTCGCCGATGCGATGAAGGAACGGGGCCTCGGCACCCCCGCCACCAGAGCCGCCATAATTGAAAAGCTTATCAAAGAAAAATATGTCGTTCGAGAAGGCAAGGATCTTACCCCTACCGGCAAGGCCTTTGAACTGCTGGCTCTGCTGGAGGCCATGAAAATTGAGGTGCTGGCCTCCCCGGAAATGACCGGCGAATGGGAATTCAAGCTCAACCAGATCCTCAAAGGTGAATTCACCCGCGATAAATTCATGGAGGAGATCAGGTCGATGACCCGGCACATCATCGAGCAGGTGAAAAATTTTGAAAGCGACGAAGTGCGCCAGGAGGCGCCTTTCAGCCCGGTCAACAACATCCGTATTTTCACCTCCCCGACCGCCTATATCTCGGAAGACCAGAAAATAAGTATTCGAAAAATACTCGGAGGTCGCATGCTGTCCGAGGCCGACGTCGTCGCCCTGCTGAAAGGTGAGACCATCGGACCTTTCAGTGATTTCAGATCTAAAAAAGGCAAACCTTTTACTGCCTCGGTTCGACTTGCCGAAAATAAAATTGAGTTTATGTTTGCAGATTCAAACGCCGATCTCGATATTGATGCCATAAAACAGAGTCCTTCTTTAGGTACTTCGCCGATCGATGACACGAAGGTCTTTGCCACGCCAATGGCCTTTATGTCCGAATCCGCTCTCAACGGAGATGAGAAAGGGCTAAAAATCAGTAGAATAATTCTTTCCAAGGAGATAACAGAAGAGAATATCAGACAGCTTCTCTCGCAAGGCAGGACCGAATTGATCGAAGGTTTTATCTCAAAAAAAAGAAGGCCGTTTGATGCCTATCTGGTTCTTGCAAAAAATGGTAAAGTAACTTTTGAATTTCCGCCAAGGAAATCAAAACAAAAGGAACAAAAAAATTGACAGCCCTGAAAGAAAAGGGAACAAATAATTATGAGACAAATAAAAAAAGAGTATCAAAACTTGAGCGGCCTCGAATTGGCACAAATCTGTGCCAAGGCAGCGCTGGACACGAAAGCTGAAGATTTGCTTATCCTGGATGTACGTGGTCTGACTTCCTTCACGGAATATTTTTTAATCATGAATGGAAAATCAACTCGGCACGTCCAGGCCCTGGCCGAAACAATCGAGGCGCATTTACGGTCAAAGCGAATAAAATCAAGCAGCGCGGAAGGCCTCCGGGAGGGCATGTGGGTCCTTCTCGATTTTGATGATGTTGTCGTCCATATTTTTTACCATGAACAGCGGAAATTTTACGACCTGGAGGGACTCTGGTCTGAAGGTAAGCGTATAGAGATAGAACCCTCACCCGAAGCCATAGACCTCCGGTAAGAATCTGTTGACAACAAATGAGAAAATACTAGGATTATGCAATACTTAAGCACGAGGGGAGGAATTTCCCCCATTCTTTTTACCGAAGCCGTCATGATGGGACTGGCTGAAGATGGCGGCTTGCTGCTGCCCCGCACCATTCCGCGAATCGGCAGTGACACTCTGAATTCCTGGCAAAAACTGAGTTATGCCGAACTGGCTTTCGAGGTCATGTCACGATTCGTCGACGACATTCCCGTCAGCGACCTGAAAAAGATCATCAACCGCTCCTACACGACCTTTAAAGCCGAGGAAGTCACCCCTCTCGTGCACAAGGGAGATCTGCATATTCTTGAACTGTTCCATGGCCCGACACTGGCTTTCAAAGATGTGGCCCTGCAGTTTCTCGGTAACCTTTTCGAGTATCTGCTGGAGAAAAAACAGTCGGTTCTCAATATCCTCGGCGCAACTTCCGGGGATACCGGATCCGCAGCGATCTACGGCGTTCGCGGCAAGGAAAGGATGAATATTTTTATCCTGCATCCGCACCAACGGGTAAGCCTGATTCAGGAAAAACAGATGACCACGGTACTCGACGCCAATGTCTTCAATATTGCCATCCGTGGCTCCTTTGACGATGGCCAGACCATCATCAAGAAAATATTCAGCGATATTGAATTCAAAAACAGGTACCACCTCGGGGCAATCAATTCGATAAACTGGGCCCGGGTCCTCGCCCAGGTTGTCTACTTCGTCCACAGTTGCCTGCATGTGATCAAGCATGAAAAGGATTCATCCGTTGATTTTTCCATTCCAACCGGTAACTTCGGTGACATCTTCGCCGGATTTATTGCCAGGAAAATGCTTCCCGCCGGAACCATACGTCAGCTGGTGCTGGCGACTAACGACAATGACATCCTGAGTCGATTTGTCAATAAAGGCGATTACTCGCTGGGCGAGGTTAAAATCACCTCAAGCCCGTCTATGGATATCCAGGCCGCCTCTAATTTTGAGCGCTATCTTTTTTATCTCATGGACAGCGATACAGCTCGTACCCGTGACCTGATGGAAGAATTCGCTGCCAACGGTAAAATTGATCTCTCCGGCTACCAGGATCAGATTCGCCGGGATTTTGTGGCTGTATCTATCTCCGAAGCTGCTGTTTCCGAAACCATTGCCTCGTTTTACAAACAGCATGACTATATCCTCGACCCGCATACGGCAGTCGGGGTAAAAGCCGCACAACAGTGCAAGACAGTCGGGGTGCCCATGATTTGCCTGGCCACCGCCCATCCGGCCAAATTCAGCACAGTGGTCGAAGCAGCCATCGGCACCGCTCCCTCTATCCCGGAGTGCCTCATCGACATTACCGACAAACCCGCCCGCTGCGAACTTATGGAGGCCGACATGAAAAAAATTCAGGAATTTGTTGCAAAAAATGCCCTGCGATTATAGGGCGGTGCTGTTTCATCGCTGAAGATCCATCGCCGAATTGATGCGAACCTTGACAAGTGCAGGTGACTACTCTAATGTCATGTGCATGAGGATATTTCCAACGAGCTTTCAAAAGAAAGAAACTTCGGTTTATTCATAGAATTTTTGACGAGGTACATATATGTTTGGACTAGGAATGCCGGAACTGATCGTTATTCTTGTAATAATAGTAATCATCTTTGGCGCTGGCAAACTCCCGGAAATAGGTTCGGGCATTGGAAAAGGGATCAAAAACTTCAAAGAAGCCACCAAAAAAGAAGATGATCCGAAAAAAATAAACGAAGAAGAAAAAGAACACGACAACAAAGCCTGATAAGGCGTTTTTATTAAAATCACTGCTTGTCAGGGACAACATGCGGTAATTGGAGGAGAGCACAATGTTTGGTCTTGGAACCCCGGAACTTATAGTCATCTTAGGCATTGCCTTTCTCGTTTTTGGCGGAAAAAAGCTCCCGGAAATCGGTGCCGGCCTGGGTAAAGCGATCAGTTCATTCAAAAATGGACTGCGCGATGTTGAAGAAGGCGGTAAAGAAATTATCAATGATATCCCAGGAGTTAAGGAAGCAGCAGAGGTCAAACAGCAGGTTGACCAGGTAAAAAACTTCGGCAAGATGGAAAATATTCTCAAATAACTGGTCACTTTTCCTCCTCCCTTTCTCCCCTTTCCCTTCTTTAAAGCCATACGGCAGCATCCGCAACACTGCGGATCTGCCGTATTTTTTTACTGTTTTTTAACAGTACAACGTCTTCCCGCTGCCCCTGATTGATCTGCCGTTTTTTCTCAACGCCCCCTCTTTTTCGCCCTGCGCAGGGTTACTTTATCAAGGATTACTGCCGCAAGCACCCTGGAACAGGCGTATTTTATCCTTTAAGCAATATTCTTGACTTTTTTGTTATAACTAGATAAATAAAATGATCTGTTCATACGTTTTTGTCTTTGTTTATCCAGCAGGAATCCCAGCAGATCTGCATCCGACAGACGTTTATCTGAGCCAATAACCTATTTTCACAAGCATCAGGAGAAAGACATGTGTCGTTTAGCCCTGAAGACCGCCAATGAACCCTTTTCGCCGTATGAGGTTCTCACGGCGATGGAAGCCATGCAGGAAGGGTACGATGGATCCGGACTCGGTCTGCTGCTCCGCGGTATGGAGTTTGCAGATTTTAAGTATGATCCAAGATTCCCGATTCTGTCGGGAATTGCCCATACGGAGAGAGCATGGAAACGGCTTACCGAATACATGGAAAAACAGGGGTATGAATTGAAATACGACCACCGTTTTCACATGCAACCGGAGCTGATTGAGGCGGCAGACCGCCATCGCTATTTCCTCCGGGCCTACAGGATGCCGGTTGCCTTCCGGGATCAAAGCGACGAAGTAAGAGAGGCGGAGATGCTGCGCACCCGCCTGGCCCTCAGAAACCTCGACACAGAGGAAGACCATATTACCATCTTCTCATTTTTTCCGGATGTTGCCATGATCAAGGAGGTAGGCTGGCCAATGCAGATCGGCGACGCCCTCTGTCTCCACGACGGCCAGATAAAATCCCGTGTCTGCATGGCCCAGGGCCGGCAGAACACCAACTATGGGATCAACCTCTATGCCTGCCATCCCTTCTTTATTCAGGGCATATCGACCATGACCAATGGCGAGAACACCGCTTTTGTCCCCATTCGTGACTGGCTGGTCGGCAAAAAATTCCCCGGTTATACCGGATACCAGAGTGACAGTGAGGTCTTTACCCACATTCTCCACTACACCTTGAAAAAACTGAAACTTCCTTTGCAGGCATACAAACATATTATCACACCGCTCAGTAAGACCGAACTGGCGGAACATCCCCAGGGAGAATTTCTCGCCGGATTACGCCAGGTGTGTAAACGGTTGATCATTGATGGCCCGAACGCGGTTATCGGTACGCTGCCCGACGAAACATGCCTGCTGGTCATGGACCAGAAAAAACTGCGGCCGGCAACGGTTGGCGGTCGAGAGGGAGCCTGGGCTATTGCCTCCGAGATCTGCGGCGTCGATGCCATGGTGCCGGATCGAGACCCCTCTCTCGATTTTCAACCGATGCGTGAACATACAGTTATCATCCCCCCACATAGAAAGGAATTAGAAATATGGTCTCAGTACGATCCGTTTCCATTACCCCTAGCAGCCTGACCAGAACAGATCTGCCCTGGATTATTGAACACCGGGAAGACAGGTGTACCCTGTGCGGCCATTGCACTGCGGTTTGCCCGAAAGAGGCGATCCGGCTGGCGCATATGCGGCAGAGAGTGCCAAAACTCGATGTCTTTAATACCAAGCGCGGCAACGATTACCGGACCTTTACCGGTATCCGTCAGGAAACTGATCCAGCCAAACTCTGTATCGGCTGCGGCATGTGTTCGATGGTCTGTCCCAATGAGGCGATAACCCCGGTCCCCGGCACCAACGAAAACCGCACGGTCTTCTTTGACAACCGCAAGGGTGAGCCGATGAAACGGGGCGGCCGCAGAAACAGCAGCGGGCCAACCCTGCTTGACCGGATCATGTTTAACCGGATCTCCATGCTTACCGATCCGGCGCTCGATGCCGGCAGACATGAGTTCAATGTCACCACGACGCTCGGCCGGATACTCTCCCCGGAAGATTTCCTCGCCCGTACCTTAGATGGCGGCTGGATTCCCGCCACCCGCGAGATATTTCCTTTTATCATCGGCTCCATGTCTTTTGGCGCTCTGTCGCCGAATATGTGGCTCGGCCTGCTCCAGGGCGTCGCCTACTGCAACGAAGTTCTCGGCATCCCCGTCGTCATGTGTACCGGAGAAGGCGGCTGTCCGCCCTGGGTACTCAGGAGCCCGTACCTGAAATATATCATCCTGCAGATTGCCTCCGGCTATTTCGGCTGGGATGAAATCATTCGGGCAATTCCGGACATGCAGTGCGATCCCGCCGCAATCGAGATTAAATACGGCCAGGGCGCGAAACCAGGCGATGGCGGCCTGCTCATGTGGTACAAGGTTTCCAAGCTGATCGCCCGCCTGCGTGGTGTCCCCGAGGGAGTGGACCTGCCGTCGCCGCCGGTGCACCAGACCCTCTACTCCATCGAAGAAAGCGTCATGAAGATGATGCAGACCCTTTCCACTGCCTTTGTCCATAAGGTGCCGGTCTATCCGAAGATCTCCGCTTCGACCTCGGCCAAATCCGTTCTCAACAACCTGGTCCGCAACCCCTATGCCGGAGGCCTGATGATCGATGGTATCGACGGGGGTACCGGTGCGGCCTACAACGTGTCGATGGATGCCACCGGCCACCCGATCGCCTCCTGCGTCCGGGATTGCTATCTCGATCTTGCCGCCCAGGGCAAGCAGAATGAAATTCCGATCTTCGCCGCCGGCGGCATCGGCAAAAACGGCAACGTTGCCCAGAACGGCATGGCGATGGTCATGCTCGGCGCCTCCGGGGTGCATATCGGCAAGTATATCATGCAGGCTGCCGCCGGCTGTCTGGGGAACGAGAAGAACCGCTGCAACGTCTGCAATCTCGGCATATGCCCAAAGGGTATCACCAGCCAGAATGCCAAGCTGTATCGCCGGCTCGATCCCGACAAGGTGGCCGAACGGGTGGCCGATGTCTTTATGTCCATTAACACCGAGGTCAAAAAGATAATGGCGCCGCTGGGAAGATCCCAGAGTTTACCGATCGGCATGTCCGACGCCATCGGTATTGCCGACCAGGCGGCTGCGGACAGACTGCAGATCAGGTACATCTGCTAGACGACAAGAGAATTTAAAAGGATGGCCGGAAGAAAAACAAAAGCCTTCCGCACATCTGTTATAAGGAGTTTCCAGTGGCTACTACAGTTGTAAAAGGTCGAAATGAAAAAGGTGCGCGCATCGGTTCGATGGAGTTTGAGAAAATGGTGCGGCGGGCGGCAGCTGCGTCGTCCGACCTTACCCTCGAATCTTTCGGTCAACACAATATCGGTATTCGACTGCAGAGGGAAGAGGGACTGAAAATCACCGTCCAAGGCCCTTCCGGACAGCGGCTCGGTGCGATGGGTATGCCCGGCACGACAATTATTTGTGAGGGTGCGAGTTCCGATGACGTCGGATATCTGAACATTGGCGCGGAAATAGCCGTTCTCGGTGATGCGACCAATGGCGTGTGCAATGCCATGGCCAACGGCAAAGTCTTCATCGGCGGTTCCATCGGCGCCCGTGGTCTGACCATGACCAAATGGAACCCGGAGTACCAACGACCGGAACTCTGGGTCCTCGGGTCGACTGGCGACTCCTTCGCCGAGTTCAATTGCGGCGGCATAGCCGTGGTCTGCGGCATCAATGCGAAAAACCCGGCCAATGTTCTCGGCTACCGGCCCTGTGTCGGAATGGTTGGCGGCATTATCTATTTCCGCGGCAAGACAGATAATTCATTTTCCAAAACGAACGCGAAAATGACCGTCCCGGACGATGAACAGTGGCAATGGCTCACGGAGAACATCGGTGACTATCTGGCCAAAATCCGCCGCTCCGATCTCCTGGAAACCCTGACCAGGCGGGAAGAATGGCAGGTGCTTATGCCGATCACCCCCCAGGAAAGGGCGCTGATGTTTGCCGGCCCGATGCCGATGGCCGAGTTCAGAAACGAGCACTGGAACAAGGCCTTTGGCGGTGATCCCTTACGGGATCTGGCGCCTGGCCTTGACCGCAGTGTCATCGACACCATTGTCACCGATGACCTGCGTCGAAAAAAACCCTACTGGGCCAACTGTGAGTCGGCGGCCCCCTGTACCTACTACTGTCCGGTACATATACCGACGGTAGACAGATTACGGCTTATCCGCGAGGGCCGGATCGATGAAGCCTATGAAATGCTTCTTCGCTATACACCTTTGCCGGCCTCGGTCTGCGGGGCGGTTTGCCCTAATCTCTGTATGGAAAACTGTTCCCGTCGGGGAGTCGATGAGCCGATTGATGTCCAGGTTCTCGGCCGGTCGGTGAATGCTGTCGCAGCACCTGCGCCAGCCAAGCCTCTTGGCAAAAAGGTGGCCGTCATCGGTGGCGGTCCGGCCGGGATGAATGTGGCCTGGCAACTGGCTCTGGCCGGCATCGAAGCGCATATCTTTGAGCAGGACAACAAACTCGGCGGCAAGCTCGCCCAGGTCATTCCCTGGGAACGTCTATCTCAGGCCATCTGGGACCAGGAAATGAAGCGATTCCTGGAAACGCCGAACATTTTCATCAATCTCGGCGTGGCAATGACCAAAGAAAAGTTTGCCGCATTGCAAAAAGAATTCGACTATGTGGTCGTGGCGGTCGGAACCCATGTTCCCCGAAAATTAACCTTCCCGGGAAGCGAGAAGGTGTTTACCGCGCTTGATTTTCTCATAAAGGCCAAAACCGACACGCCGATGTCTGTCGGCCGGGAGGTGGTTGTAATCGGTGCCGGTAACGTCGGTTGCGATGTCGCCTGCGAAGCATACCGTCTTGGCGCGGAGCATGTGACCCTGGTTGATATCCAAAAACCTCTCGCTTTTGGTAAAGAAAAGGAAGCCGCCGAGGCACTTGGCGCTCAATTCACCTGGCCGGTCGTCACCAGGGAGGTGACCGAAGAGGGGCTTTGGACCACGGAAGGCAAACTGATTCCGGCGCAGACCGTCATTATTTCCATTGGTGATATTCCCGCCCTCTCCTTTCTCCCGGAAACAATCGAGACCATCACCGTTGGCGGAGCGGCCTGGGTGACCACGGACAAGGCCCATCTCACCTCGGACGCCAAGGTCCTCGCGGTCGGCGATGTCGAAAGACCCGGTCTGGCCACCCATGCACTGGGTGCCGGCAAAACTGCCGCAGACTACATCATTGCCGATTGTCAGGGTCTTGACTGGAAACCTTTTGATAAACAGGTCATCCCCCAGAAGGCTCTGACTATCACCCATTACATTCCCGTCGAGGTCGGCAACACGGAAACGGACCAGGCCAATCGGTGCCTCTCCTGTGCCTCCTGCCGCGACTGCCATCTCTGTGAAACGATCTGTCCCACCGGGGCCATCAGTCGAAGAGAGCTCGAATTCGGCTCAAGGAGCGGTGGCTCTGCGTCTGGTTTGGAAAATGACTATGAATATGTTTCAGACGATAAAAAATGTATCGCCTGCGGCTTCTGTGCCGACACCTGCCCTTGCGGTATCTGGACTATGAACGCTTTTTAAAGGTACCTGTAGTTTATCGTTTCTCCAGACACATGCCCTTTGTCCCTCAGGCCAAAGGGCATAGGCATGTGCCCTTGTCTGCGGATAAGACAAATGGACACTTCATAACTGGCGCTGTCTCTCTCAGACGGCAGCTGCCTTCAAGAGTTTTCTCTTAGAAATTCATGGACTTTCTTTTCAGGGAGTCTGGGTGTATACTCGCATAAAAGTTGGTATATTTCTCCCCTGCTCATGACACTCTTCTAGAGGTTGTCTCCAGGTTATGCGGAGCACTATGCCCTTACCGTCCAAATCTTCGATACCTCTTTTGGAATGCACTCCGACCCTCTGAAAAAAATTCTTGAACCGATCAAGGAATTACAAAACATTCGCGGCGTCGATCTGCCCATTGGTCTGGAATTTCTGCAACTTATCGTCACCGGCCCTCCGGGGGCCGGAAAATCGTATTATATTGAACAGATACGTGGATGGCCCAATGAGGGTTATCTCGACCTGACCCAGCAAGGCTGGTGGAAGGATCAATCTTTGGTCTTTCGCCCCCGCGAGGTTCACCTCGGACTGCCCTTTCATGGCTTTAAGGAGGCGCTGACGGTCTTTGATAAAGAGTGGTTACACAGTATGACTCCTCTCGAATTGGACTGTAGTCGGATAAAAATTCCACCTCTGAAAAAAAACTTTCTGCAAACCAACTGGCGCGACAGATATATCTTTGAGTTTCTCATTCCAAGCCCGACAACCATCTACCAGCAGCGGGTCGCCCGTCAGAGTCAGGGCTATTTCCCCGTCGACGAAAAACTCAGCCTCGAGATGGTACGACAACAGGTGGCGGTGTACCGAGAGGTCGCCCTCTATCTGCACCGGGCCGGCATCAATGTCTATATACGAAAAAGTCTCACCAAACCGCCGATGCGCATCGCCGAGAAAGGCGTGACCAGCGTCCCTCGCTGGACCTTGGACCAGACACTGAAACGACCCAGCCTGAGGAGCATCAGGGGCTGGAAATGGCTTTTTCGCCGGCACTATCCAATCCAATGGCTGATCCTCGGCAGCAGGCCGCAACCACTGACATCCGCAGGAAGAGTTGCCCATGACGGAAAATGCTTTGAACTGACCGTTGGCGACATACAATTGCGCTTTCAGCCGGAAATAGCCCTTGGCGTAAAGAGGAAAGCCGCCCACAAAAACTGGATCATCAATACCGAACAGGGCTGTTCCAGCAGAAATATACATGGTTTTGTCCGAATTCGCGTGGGGGAGACCATAGTTCTGGGCCATACTAACGACCAGTACAGTGAGCTGTTCCACTTCAACGATTCCGTGGCTAAACGACACGTGAGTATTACCAATAGAAGAGGAGATCTCATCCTCACTCCCTTGAGTTCCGACCGAGAAACAAAAATCGTCCGACTCGATGATCTCGACTACCGGGAACGCCTGGAGCGGGGCAGGCTGAACGCTCTGCTTGAGATTCGCCGGATCTACGGCCAAAAAATTGCCCCCCTGCCTCCAGACCGAGCCCTGCAGACCATACAGGCAGTTAATGGCTTGCTCCGCAACGATCCGTTTCGCCCGAAAAACAAGGCCGGCAACCCCGGCGGCTTGGTGGAAATTACCAATAAGGCCACCCCGGTGATTGTCGGCGACCTGCATGCCCAGGTCGACAATTTCCTGAAGATTCTCAGCGAGAACTGCCTGCTCAGTTGTCTGCGCATGAAAACGGCAAATCTCATCATCCTCGGCGATGCAACCCATTCGGAAAACGCCGGCGAGATGGACAAATTCGACACCTCAATGCTTATCATGGATTTGATTTTTCAATTAAAACTCAAATTTCCCGACAATGTCTTCTACATCCGGGGCAACCATGACGACTTTGATCCGGAAATCGTCAAACACGGCGTCCCTCAAGGGGCTCTCTTCAGGGAGACGCTCCTGAAATATCGCGGCCCGGCATATGTTGAGGAGATGCAAATTTTCTACAACTGCTTGCCGTATATCATCTGCTCCGATAGTTTTATTGCCTGCCATGCCGGCCCTCCCCGGGGAATTTTCACCAAGGAGGATCTGATCAATATTGTTGACAATGACAAGCTGGCACGAGAGCTGTCAAACAACCGGCTGCAACTGCCGAATCACCCGGCAGGGTACACGAAGAGGGATGTGAAAAACCTGAGAAAATGCCTTGATCGATCGCCAAAGACCAGAGTCGTTGCCGGCCACACCCCAATGGACCCCTTCGGCAGTTTTTGGCTGCATGCCGGCGCGATCAAAAACCACCACATTATTTATAGTGCACATACCGCAGGACCAAGCGTCCTAATTCAGACCGGCAACAGGTTTATGCCGATAACCTTTCCGGCGGAACCACTCACCGATCTGATCAATGCTTTGAAATAACGATTGACTTTCCTGGTAAACCTTGTAATGAAGCTGTCAAATCAAACACTATCCTCATGGTACGCCGATAGTAAAACGGCTCATGCACCCCCGCTTTGCAACCGTTCATTTTATCGACACAAACGTACTCAAAGGGATACATTGAGCACAGGAGGTTGAAGCATCATGCCCATAATGTCCAATCGTCATCTTTCCGGACTCCTTCGCGGGTCACCCTTTAAACCGATACAGGAGCACATGAGGAAGGTTTTCTCCTGTGTCTGTCTGATTCCCCCGCTCTTTGATGCCGTTTACCGGGAAGACAACACGCAGGTGTTTGAATTTGCCACACAAATAAAAGAGCTCGAGACCGAGGCCGACAAACTGAAATCGACCTTCCGTTTGAACATGCCGAAATCTCTTTTTCTCCCCGTTGACCGCAAGGATCTTCTCAGCCTCATCGGCGACCAGGACAAGATCGCCGACACCGCGGAAGATATCGCTAAAACCTTTCTCTTCCGGGAAATGGTGGTCCCCGAGCAACTCAAGCCGCTGCTGGATGAGCTTTTAGAAGGCACAATAGAGATTGCCGCCGCTGCCAGGGAGATGATCGAACAGCTCGATGAGCTGCTTGAAGTGGGCTTTGCCGGCCGGGAACTCGAAAAAGTATCAAAAATGATTGCCGGAGTTCGCCGAAGCGAGCATAACATCGATGGGATTATGCACCGGATCAAAAAGAAACTGTTTTCCCTGGAAAAAGACCTTGATGCGGTTTCGGTCATGTTCTGGTACCAGATCATTGATCTGCTTGGACTCATTTCCGATCAATCAGAAAATCTAGCCGATCGACTGCTTCTTTTTCTTTCTAAATAATAGACGAGGATTCCAATGGAAATCATTGCTGCATATGGAACCGCCATGATGATTCTGGCAGTTATTTTCGGTCTCTATATGACCTGGGGAATCGGCGCGAACGATCTGGCCAATGCCATGGGCACATCGGTCGGTGCCGGCGCCGTATCGGTCAAGCAGGCTATCATTATCGCCATGGTTTTTGAGTTTCTCGGTGCCGTCCTCGCCGGGGGCCAC
This sequence comes from Desulfocastanea catecholica, assembly GCF_054657295.1. Lineage (NCBI taxonomy): Bacteria > Pseudomonadati > Thermodesulfobacteriota > Desulfobulbia > Desulfobulbales > Desulfobulbaceae > Desulfocastanea > Desulfocastanea catecholica. The sequence continues at coordinate 130,515 of NZ_BAAHYZ010000009.1, read as the reverse complement.
GTTACTTCAACCATCAGGAAAGGGATCATCGATCCGAGTAAAATTATCAACAATCCGGAAATTCTCATCTATGGCATGCTGGCTTCCCTGCTTGCCGCGGCGGTATGGTTGATGATCGCCTCCGCCAAGGGCTGGCCGGTGTCCACCACCCATTCTATTGTCGGCGCCCTTATCGGCTTTGCCATAGTCGGTATCAGTCCCGAAGCAGTGAAGTGGGGCAAGGTCGGCAGTGTGGTCATGAGCTGGATAGTCTCTCCGGTTGTCGGTGGTACTTTTTCTTTTTTGCTGGTGATGAGCACGAGAAAACTCATATTCAACACCGACACTCCCCTTAAAAATGCCAAGAAATATGCCCCGATGTATATTTTCCTGGTAGGATTTTTTATCTCCCTGGTCACTCTCTTTAAAGGGCTCAGTCATCTGCATCTGGAACTTACCACCATCGAAAGCTTCATTGTCGCAACCCTTTTCGGGTTACTGACGGCAACCATCGGCTGGTCATTTATCCGCAAGGTCAAGGACGATCCAAGTGCGAATAAATCGTTCAGCTATGCCAGCGTGGAAAAAGTTTTCACGCCCATGATGCTCTTTACTGCCTGCTCCATGGCCTTTGCCCACGGTTCAAACGATGTGGCCAACGGCATCGGGCCCCTTGCGGCCGTTTATAGTATTATCAGTTCCGGTGGAGAGGTTATGCAGACATCGGCCACGCCTCTATGGATTCTTCTGCTTGGTGGTGGCGGTATTGTCCTTGGCCTGATCACCCTTGGTTACAGGGTTATGTTGACCGTTGGTAAAAAAATTACCGAGCTTACCCCGTCCCGCGGCTTCTGTGCCGAACTAGCGGCGGCGATGACCGTGGTTATTGCCTCCCGTACGGGTCTGCCGGTCTCCACTACCCATATTCTTGTCGGGGCGGTGCTCGGAGTAGGCCTGGCACGTGGCATCGGAGCACTTGACCTGAGAGTCGTTCTGAACATCATCGTCTCCTGGCTGGTCACCCTCCCCGCCGGAGCCCTCATGGCAATGCTCTTTTTCTTTACCTTAAAAGGCATCTTTAGCTGAAAGAAAATCAATTTTTCCCAACGGCCAACATGAAATCACGCCAGACTGGCACCGCTGTCGAACCGCCGCTTTCGTGCTTGCCCATGGATTGATTGCGGTCATTGCCGAGCCATATGCCAGTTGTGTACCGTGCATCATAACCTACAAACCAGGCATCACGGTTTTCATCGGTCGTCCCGGTCTTCCCGCCCCTGATTCCAGGCACATCGGCAGCCTTTTTGCCTGTACCGCTGGTCACCACCCCTTTGAGCATAGAGCGCATTTGCCCCATCACCTGCGCTCCGGCAACCATCTGTCGATGTCTTTGATTTTCCGGATACATAACGCTGCCATCGGCCAGGACAATTTTACCGATAAAGGACGGCTTGGTAAAACTACCGTCTCCGGCAAAGGGGGTATAGGCGGCAGTCATCTCCAGCAGTGTTACATCCGCCGACCCGAGTGCAAGCGAGAGATCCGCCGGCAGTTTCGCGGTAAATCCTGCTTTCCGAGCAATTTCATGCACCTCTTTAGTGCCGGTTTTCTGCATGATGCGTACGGTTGCCGCATTGAGGGAATGCGCCAGGGCATCGGCCAGTGTCGTCTGCCCATGGTACTTACCGCCGTAATTCTTTGGACTCCAGCTTTTCCCGTTCCTGCCGGTGATAGTGATAGGGCTGTCGTCGATCGGCGAATGCAGGGACCATCCCTGTTTTAATGCCGCGGCAAAAACAAAAGGTTTAAAGGTCGACCCTGCAGGTCTTAAGGCCTGGCTCGCCCGATCAAAGGGAGATTTTTTGAAGGAAGTACCGCCGACCAAGGCTCTCACCCGCGCCGGTGCTGTTTCAATGCACACCAGACCGCCCTGGGGAACAGCGCCGATGGAATTCCCTGTCAAGGTCTGCCGACTCAGGCTCGCTCTCACTCCGCTGCGTATCGCCGCAAGTCCCTGGGCCTGGATCCTCGTATCAAGATGGGTATATATCCTGGCCCCGGCCGTCTGCAGCGGTCTGTGCAGGAGTTCACGAGCCTGCTTTTTGACCACCTCGAGATAATAGCCATTTTCGTCGGTAGCCTGCTGGCTGCGAGAATTTAAGGTAATGACTTCAGCATAAGCGTTTTTGGCCGCATCCGCAGTGACATAACCGTCTGCCGCCATCCGGTTGAGAACATATTTCTGCCGTTCCACCGCCCGGTCGAGATGGTCAAAAAGTGAGTATCGACTCGGTGCCTGGGGCAAACCGGCCAGCAGGGCACATTCACCAAGATGGAGACTTTTCGCACTTTTATCAAAATAGATCTGCGCGGCCGCCTCAACCCCATGGGCCCCTTCGCCAAGATAGATCTGATTGAGATAGATGAAGAGGATCTCTTCCTTGCTGAGCAGCTTGTCAATCCGCCAGGCAAGGATGGCTTCCTTAAATTTCCGGACATAGGTCTTTTCCGGCGTCAACAGTAATGACTTGGCGACCTGCTGGGTGATGGTCGACCCGCCCTGGCTTCTCGCTCCGTCACGAAAGTTATTGATTGCCGCGCGCAGAACAGAAAAAAAATCCAGCCCGGGATGTTCATAGAAGCGACCATCCTCGGCGGCAACAAAGGCCTTCGCCAGAAAGGGTGACATTTTCGCCAGAGGTATTACCGTTCTGTTTTCGGTAAACATTCGCTCGACGATCCGGCCCTGACTGTCGTAAATGATGCTCGCCTGGGCAGGTTGATATTCGGCAACCGAACTGATATCGGGCATCCGCAGGCTGATGAGGAGAAACAGCAGACTGCCCAGAAATGCCGTCTGCAGCAGACAGATGATGATCAGGAAAATCGAGATGTGTTTTTCGGTATAGATTCTCCGGCGCACAGCAGGCCTTCGGGCCGGACTCTTGTCAGTTCTCGTAGGTTTAGGGGGTGACACTCTCTTAACACTCATGGTAATATTCAGCTGCCTGTTACGGTACCGGTCAACTCACCCGGCCCACTGTAACATCTGCCTATGAACTATCAACAGGAAAGTCGGTACCATGTCAAAAATCCGTATACTGCCGGAACAGCTCGCCAATCAGATTGCCGCCGGCGAAGTGGTCGAACGTCCCGCTTCAGTTGTCAAGGAACTCCTGGAAAACAGCCTCGATGCCAATGCCAGTCGAGTTGAAATAGAAATTGAGGGCGGCGGCACCAGACTGATTCGCATCATCGACAACGGCGAAGGAATGGCTGAAGACGATCTGCTTTTAAGCCTTGAACGGCATGGTACTTCAAAGATCCGCACCGAGGAAGATCTCGCGGCCATCGGCACCCTTGGCTTTCGGGGAGAAGCGGTGCCATCTATCGGTTCCGTCTCCCAGTTCACCATAACTTCCCGCCCTGCCCGGGCGGAACTGGGTACAAGAGTGGTGCTGCATTTCGGTAAATTAATCAAGGTACACGAAATCGGCTGCGGTTACGGCACCACCGTCGAGGTCCGCAATCTCTTTGGTAACACTCCGGCCCGGCGAAAATTTTTGCGCACGGCGCGGACCGAGCTTGGCCATATTGATGAAGTGGTGAAAAACTACGCCCTCGGCTCGCCGGCCGTTACCTTTATCCTGAGAATCGACGGCAGAGACACCATTTATCTCGACAATTCCTTGTCGACAGAACAGCGACTGGCCAATATCATGCACTACGATGGCCCTTTTATTCCCGTTGGGACTGTCCGCCGGACAAACAACCTACGCCGGGTATCGGGCTTTCTTATACCACCCGAAAAGGTGACCATCGGGCCGGCAAAAATGCGCATCTTCGTCAATGGCCGGGCAATACGCGACAGAATGATTATTCACGCCGTAACCGAGGGATTACGGGGCTTTCTCATGAAAGGCAAGAACCCATCCGGCTTGATACATCTGGTATTGCCACCCGATGAGGTTGATGTCAACGTGCATCCGGCAAAGCACGAGGTTCGTTTTCGCAACGCCAGAGACGTCCACACCCTGCTCAGTCACGCGGTGGCCGAAGCCATGCTCGAGCAGCAAAAGATTCTAAAGACATCTCTTTTCGGTCCTGACCTGGCTGCGGCCAGAACAGCTGTGCCTCTTGAAGCAGCGCAGATGGCGACTCCTGCCTTCGAGCCATCGTTTGTTTCCAGCCGACAATCAAGCGATGATGTGCACCCGGCAAGAGAGCAGCAGTCGGCTGGGACAGATATAAAACACACGCCTGGGCCGTCGAAAGCAAAGATTTCTGCCCCAGCGATACCCCCAGCGATAACGACAGCGTTACGGCCAGCAACCGGACACCAGCCGCTCCTGGCCACCGCTGAACCGAGAGAACAATCGTCTTTTGCACAAACACGCGTGCCGGAGCGGCAGGAGACGCCTGAACAACAACAGAAAACAGTTCACCACAACCTGCTCGTTGTCGGCCAATATGATGATCTCTACATCTTCTGCAAGAACAGCGACGGACTGCTGGTCATTGACCAGCACGCCGCCCACGAAAGACTGCTCTACGAAAAACTGCGCAGACAGTACCTCGCCAAAACCGTTGTCCGGCAGATCCTGATGTTTCCCGAGACCGTTGAACTTTCACTCTTTCAAGCCCAGCTGGTGGAGAAAAACCAGCCGGCAATAGATCGACTTGGTTTTACCGTCAGGGAATTCGGCGGCAACACCTACATTATCTCCGCGGTTCCGGCACTGGCCGGCACCGCCAATCCCCGCGAATTGTTTTTCGACATTCTGGAACAGTTCGGCAGTGAGCAGAACAGGGGAGACGGAGGTGGATTTCTTGATATCATTCTCGCAACAATGGCCTGCAGGGCGGCGGTCAAGGCCGGAACACCTCTCTCACCACGGGAGATCGATACCCTGCTGAACGAAATGGCCAGGGCGGATTTATTTTCCCATTGTCCCCACGGCCGACCGGTGGTGAAACAGTTCACCAGGGATGACGTCAAAAAATGGTTCTATCGAAGCTGACCATCATCGATCGTACACTGACGACACAGGCGATACCAGCCGAAAAACTATTGACCTGCACACGGTTTTTTTAATATAGTGCGCGTTCTTTTGCCTCATCCCTCCTGGGAGAGGTCAGAGAGCACTATTGACACAAAAATATTCTTATCCATGTTAACAACAACTCGACATATCTCATGAAAGAAAAAAAACCAAAAAAGAAACTCCAGGTGGAAAAGCGTGAGCAGGCCATGATAGAAGGCATTATTGAAGGAAGTCCGGACGCTGTCGGGGTGGTGGTGGTACGCCTGGAATGCGGCTGCAGAAAGATGGCCGCTGTGTCAAAAGATGGGGAACCGGCCTCAAAAATCATCATGTACCGGGATCAGGCGACCAGCATCTGTGAAAAATGTAAGGAAGATAACGGCAGTTTTATGCGCATCAGAGAATCATTTATGCACTGGGTGGAACCAGCGCCAAGCGCCGAAAAACAAAAAGAAATCAGCCTGAAAGTCCTCGGCACAACGACCTCCCACTGATTATTCTGCTGCCGCTGGGAGGGAGGAGCAGCGGATTACGCCCCTTCCTGCCTTACTGTCCGACATCGCTGGACAAAATTATCGGCCCATTGCGGCGTGCCATCGGCGTGAATGTGCGTGTATAAGGCCAAAACGTTCTTGTAGGTCAAGCCGTCCCGACCGTTTATAAAGCCGTGGCCACGGACCATTTTCAGGACCAGCTGCTCTGGCGTGCCCTGCCAGTCGAGAATTTTCGAGTAGCGAAACTCATGCCCTTTTACTTCGGTCCCCGAGCGATAAAAAGGATTGTCCTGGTCGACTTGAAAAATTGTATAGCCGTGGGCCTGGGGTTTGGTCGACATACCGAAGCGTATGGGAAAGACGCCAACTAACGGGAACTCTTCCCCGTCCAGGACGATTGAACTGCCGAGATACATCAGACCACCGCACTCGGCATAGATCGGCAGACCGCATTCCGCCGCTTCTCTCACTGCCAGGCGAAAAGCTGTGTTGGCAGCCAGTTCCCTGGCATTCGTCTCGGGAAAACCGCCGCCGATGTACAGGCCGTCAAGTTGCGGCAGTTCGCTGTCAGACAGTGCGTTCAGCAGGACCAGTTCCCCGCCGGCCTTTTCCAGGGCTTCGAGGTTTTCCGAATAGTAAAACTGAAATGCGGCATCCTGCAGAATACCGATTCTTATCTTTGCCGGGCGCGCCGGTATTGGTTCAGCCTGTTTGTTACCGACGGCAATGGCTGCAAAGGCGGCAGCGACGGGATCTGCAGGCTGCGGCACAGTCCCCATTATCGCCTCAACCAGGTCAAGGTCGACATTTTCGCTGATCAGATCGATGAGAAAATCGAGCGCCCCGTGGCTATCGGTATATTCCTGATGCGGCACCATGCCCAAATGGCGCATGGGAAATATATCTCGTTTCAAGCGCGGGATAGCGCCAAGAACCGGAATGCCGGTATAGTTCTCAACCGATTCCGTGACCAGAAGACGCTGACGCTCGGTGGCTATCTGATTGAGGACAACACCCCTGATATCGATCCGCGAATCGAAGTGTTGACAGCCGAGAACCATGGCGGCAACGGTTCGGGTGGTCTTGGTACAGTTGACCACCAGCAGCACCGGTAAGCCCAGGGTTACCGCCAGTTCCGCCGTGGAATAGCCACCCGCCGCATCGACACCGTCGTACAGCCCCCGGTTGCCTTCGACGATGAGAAGCTCGGCTGCGGCTGAATGCCGGGCAAAAGAGAGCAGAATGGCCTCCCTGGTCATAAGAAAGGGATCGAGATTATAGCATCTTCGCCCGGCGGCCAACTGCAGCCATCCCGCATCGATATAATCCGGCCCTTTTTTAAATGGCACGACCACACGGCCCTGCCTGGCAAGTGCGGCGGTAATGCCCACCGAAACAACACTTTTCCCCGATCCTCCGGCAAGTCCAGCGACCACCAGCCCTTTTTTCTGCATACCTCTTGTCCTTTTCCTTGCTCTCTTCGACCAGCTCTTTTGCCTGTACCGATTATTGTCTGCTACTGTGATACTACTATGCAGAACCTGTAAAAAACAATCTTGTTTTCAGTGAGATGTCTTGCCGTAGCGCCCCCAGGCCTTGTTATACAGCTCGTTCAACCGTTGTTCCAGATGCAAACGATAGCCTTCGAGCTCATGGGGCTTTACCTTTGCCGGGACGAAAAACGGTTCCCCATAGTAAAAATCTATCCGGGAGAACGGTTTGGGAATAATCGTTCTGTCCCAGGATTTGACGGTAAAGTAGCGAGATGCGGCACAGACCATGGGAATAATCGGCGCCCCCGTCCGCGAGGCAAGCAGAAGGGTCCCGGCCTGGACGATTCTCGGCGGCCCCTGCGAGCCATCGGCGACAATCGCCGCGTTGCTTCCATCGCGAACCGCGCGCAGCATCGTTTTCAACCCCTCGACCCCTTTGTTGTTTCTCGAGCCCCGAACCGTGGCAAAGCCGAACCTTTCGGCCAGGCGGGCAAGGTATTCGCCATCCTTGCTCGAACTGACCATTGCCGTTGCGGAATATTTCCGCATATGATAAAGAGTATAAATTATAGAATAATGCCAGAAGGAGGCAATACCCGTTTGGTCTTTTTCATCCGGTTTAAAACAATTCTCTTCATTGTGCAAGGTCACGCGGCAGCTGCCGAACCAGAGGCGCATCAGCCAATACACCGCCGGCGGCACGACACCGAGCAGCAGATTATGCAGTTTCCCTTCTTTCATCCTATTTCAATTTCCAGCAGACGCATCTTCTTTATGCGATCACGCAACTCCGCCGCCCTCTCGAATGCCAGCTCTTTTGCCGCTTGATGCATCTCTTTGTCCAGTTTTTTGATTTCTTTTTCCAGGTCCTTGACGGATGAAAAGGTCGGCATTTCTTCGGCTATCGCCAGCAGTCCCGCCGTCAAATCCTCCGATACATAGCCCGAATTGTGCAGATGCTGCTGCATAGAATCCTTTACCGCGGAGATGATGGTTCGGGGGGTGATATCATGCTGCCGGTTATATTCCTCCTGTATTTTCCGTCGCCTTTCCGTTTCTTCAAGAGTGTAGCGCATCGAACCGGTAATGGTATCGGCATACATGATCACCAACCCTTCGGCGTTGCGGGCGGCACGCCCGCACGTCTGAATAAGCGATCTTTCCGACCGGAGAAAACCTTCTTTATCGGCATCAAGAATGGCCACCAGGGACACTTCGGGGATATCCAGCCCCTCGCGCAAAAGATTTATGCCGACCAGCACGTCAAAGGCCCCATTTCGGAGATCACGTATGATTTCGATACGTTCGAGGGTTTTAATATCGGAATGCAGATAGCGGACCCGGATGCCGATCTTCTCATAATAATCGGTGAGGTCTTCAGCCATTCTTTTTGTCAACGTTGTCACCAGCACGGCTTCACCCCGATCGGCGCGCAGGCGTATCTCTTCAAGCAGGTCATCGACCTGGCTGGTGGCCGGACGTACCTCGATCCTCGGATCGAGCAGGCCCGTCGGTCGAATGACCTGTTCGATCACCCGGCCCCCTGCCTGCTCCAGCTCATAAGGGCCTGGGGTTGCCGAGACATAGATGACCTGATTGACACGCCCGGCAAATTCATCAAACCTCAAGGGCCGGTTGTCGAGTGCCGACGGCAGGCGAAACCCATAGTCGACCAGGGTGGTCTTTCGCGACCGATCCCCGTTGTACATGCCGTTCAACTGGCCGATGGCGATATGACTTTCGTCAATAAAGAGCAGATAGTCCTCCGGAAAATAGTCGAGCAGGTTGGGCGGCGGCACCCCTGGTTTTTTTCCGGTCAGATGGCGGCTGTAATTTTCAATTCCCGTGCAATACCCCAATTCTTGAATCATTTCAAGATCGAACATAGTGCGCTGGTCAAGGCGCTGAGCTTCAACCAGCCGGTTATCCCGGTAAAAAGACTCCAGCCGCTCGGTCAGTTCGGTCTTGATTGTCTCGCAGGCACTGTGCAGCCGAACTTTCGAGGTAACAAAGTGGCTGCCGGGAAAAACCGTATACTCCTCGAGGCGCTCCAGCACCACGCCGCGCAGCGGATCGATAATGGTGATCCCTTCAATAGTTTCGCCGAAAAACTCGACTCGAAGCGACCTGTCCTCCTCGTGCACCGGAAAAATATCCAGCACATCGCCACGCACCCGAAATGTGCCTCGATGAAAGGAAACATCATTGCGCTCATACTGCATATACACCAGGCGACGCTGGATTTTTTCAATGGGATACTCTTCCCCTGCCCGAAGAAACAGATGCATGTTTTTATATTCGTCGGGGGAACCAAGACCGTAGATACAGGATACCGAAGCGACAATGAGAACATCTCGGCGAGTGAGCAGAGACCTTGTCGCGGAGTGACGCATTTTATCAATAGCATCGTTTATCGACGAATCCTTTTCAATGTAGCTGTCGGACTGGGGGATGTAGGCTTCCGGTTGATAATAATCGTAATAGGAGACAAAATACTCAACGGCATTGTGCGGAAAGAGCTCCTTGAACTCGCTGAAAAGCTGGGCGGCCAGGGTCTTGTTGGGGGCGATAACGAGGGTTGGCCGCTGTACCTGGCTGATGACATTGGCCATGGTAAATGTTTTTCCTGATCCGGTCACCCCGAGGAGGACCTGGCTTTTTATGTTGGCCTGTACGCCCTGCACCAGCGCCTTGATGGCGTCCGGCTGATCCCCGGAAGGCTGAAACTGCGATGTAAGCTGAAAAGGTATATCCATAAAATTAGGCGACCCGTTTAATCATAAGAATGCCATGCAAAAGTAACAGAAAGGATGGTTTTTTTAATATGAACAAATTATTCATCCGTTTCCCAGAAAATACAGTCTTCCGGACAGTTTTTTATCGCCTCATCGACAAGGGCAACCGGATAGTCGGCAAGCTCAATGACCTCCATCAGACCTGTGGCCGGATTATGTTGAAAGATCCGCGGGGCAATTTCAATGCACCCCCTGCAGTCACTGCAGAGACCCAGATCTATTGACGGGTGTTGCTTCATGTATTTGGAATCCTTTAGTATAGGCCATGGTAGCCCTCGACGGCGATGATGTTTTGCAGCATTTTAACAGGAGCAATTACCCCGGTAAAATATTATGGTAATCATTATTATCCAAACAAAAACCACAATCTTATTCTCAGGATAAGGGCATCCTTTTATTGTAATAATTTTGCCCGTCATTTATCATAGATATCGGTAAACCGCCATAAAATGGTGGATTGAACACTATCGACTGGTTACATTGACCGGCAACCAAAAACAACCAACTTCACATAGACACACTTCACCACATACAAGGGGAGTAAAAATGAGCAACACCGAACTGGCAAAAGGTATTTACTGGGTGGGAGCCATCGACTGGGATGTGCGAGATTTCCACGGCTATTCCACCTACAATGGGACAACCTACAATGCATTTCTCATTGTCGATAAAAAAGTTACCCTTCTTGATACTGTCAAGCGCTCGCATCTCGACGAATTGCTCGATAATATCCGGGCAATTATCGACCCGGCAAAAATTGATTATCTCGTGGTCAACCACGTCGAGATGGACCATAGCGGCAGTCTCCCGGCGATGATGGACATTATCAAGCCGGAGAAACTCTTCTGTTCCCCAATGGGGCAAAAGGCAATTATTGAGCACTTCCACAGAGAAGACTGGCCCTATGAAGTGGTAAAATCGGGCAGTGAAGTCAGTTTAGGCAAACGAACCATTCAGTTTCTTGAAACCAGAATGCTGCATTGGCCGGATTCCATGTTCAGCTATATCAAAGAAGACGGCATTCTTTTTTCAAGCGACGCTTTCGGACAGCACTATGCGACAAGCGAAAGGTTCGATGATGAAGTGGATATCTCGGAAGTTATGCAGGAAAGTGGCAAATATTACGCTAACATCCTGTATCTTTTTTCCCCGCTGATCAGAAAACTGCTGGCCTCCGTCAAAGAGATGAATCTTGATATAAAAATGATAGCGCCTGACCACGGGGTTATCTGGCGAACCCATCAAAATAAAATACTTGAGGCATACGATAAATGGAGTCGTAATGAATCGGATAAAAAGGTCCTTGTTATCTATGATTCCATGTGGCACTCGACAGAAAAAATGGCCCAGGCCATTGGCGCCGGGCTCAAGGAAACCGGAATCAGTACCAGGATGATCAACCTGAAAGTACACCATCGCAGTGATGTCATGACGCAAGTCCTCGGCGCCAAGGCGGTCATCGTCGGCTGTTCGACCCTGAACAACGGCCTCCTGCCGCGTATGGCCGGCTTTCTCATGTACATGCGTGGCCTGAAACCGACCAATAAATTCGGTGCCGCCTTTGGTTCCTACGGCTGGAGTGGCGAGGCGGTCGGTCTGATCAACGCCGCGCTTGAGGAGATGAAAATCGACGTGATTGAAAATGGCCTTCGTTTTAAATATGTCCCGGATGACCGCAAACTGGAAGAGTGCAAGGAAATGGGCAGGCGGATCGGCAAACGCGTCAACGAAAGTTTTAATTCATAAACCATGATGAATCATGAATAAAATTTCCCAGCATAAAGTCCTTCTCGCTGGCGATACACTTGATCACTGCAGTGAGCAGGTGCATAAGTTTTTTGACCTGACCTCTCTGGTGATATATGACTGCATCGAGGTGATTGAAAGAAAATCTTTTTCTGGCCTGGATGCAGCTTTTTACGACCATATTGTCAAGGCGGAAAGGCAAAATCGCCAAACGGTACAGGGGTTGATCGACGAACTGACAAAAGCTCATATCCTGAAAACAGAAGATCTAATACATGTCGAGCAGGGCTATCTGAGCAAAACCCTGCACATTCTCAGCCATTTTCTCGACGGGTTTATCGGTATTGATTCATATTTTTATAATCTGATCGATGACAGCCACTGGCTGCCTTCGGCAACCGCAAAAGCCATTCAGCAGCATCCAGACCAGTATTGGCTGCTGCACCTTGATTGTTTTGCAACGACAGCGGAGGAAGCAGGTTTTTTGCGTTTTTAAGAAATTTTATTGTTATAATAGATTATTTTGGTATCCAATGCTACGCTTACGCTCCGAAATACTCTATCTATGAACGGCTAACTGAAGGAGACTCAATGAGTATTTTCAAATACACCGCGGCAGAACTGTATGACGCGCTGACAGCAAAGAAAGACATGGTCGTTCTGGATGTCAGAAACAAGGTGGACTTTGCCAGGTTCAAAGTAGAGTCCCCCTACCCTTTCATTTTGCAGAATATTTCCTATTTCGATTTCATGGAAATTGAAGATGAATGTGTTGCACAAGTGATCAAGGACAAACCGGTGCGCATCGTCTGTGCCCAGGAAGGTTCGGCCAAGTATGTGGCAGAAATTCTTGAAAAACATGGCCTGCAGGATATCGGCTACCTTGCGGGAGGTATCAAATCCTGGGGTAATCTCCTGGTACCTGTCCTGCTCAATCCGGGAGAATCATTTAAGTTGTTCCAATTCATCAGACCCGGCAAGGCATCCACCAGCTATGGCCTGCAGAATGGCGACGAGCTTATGCTCTTTGACCCCTCGCGAAACATTGATTTCTACCTGGATTTTGCCGAAAGCAATAAATGCAGACTCATTAAAACCTTTGAAAGCCATCTCCAGGCTGACTATATCGCCGGCAGCAGAATCCTCTCGGAAAAGACCGGGGCAACGTTTCTGGCCAACGAAAATGATTTTGCCGGGGCCAACATCAAATACACCCCCCTGCAGGACGAAGCCATCTACCAATTTTCCCGTACGGGTCCCGCGGTTCAATGCATTTTCACTCCTGGACATACCCCGGGATCGACCAGCTTTATCATCGATGATCGGTATATGATCACCGGTGACACTGTTTTTATTCGCTCGATCGGCCGGCCCGACCTTGGCGGGCAGGTAGAAGCATGGTCCGACAAGCTCTTCGAGTCGCTGCAGAAGATAAAAAAATACCCGGCTGACATGATTGTTCTCCCCGGGCATTACATGAGCTGGGAAGAGGCGAATGACCGTCTGGCCTTTGTCTCCACCCTGGCGGAAACAATGGCATATAATAAAGATATCTACGCCATTGAGGATAAGGCCCGTTTTCTTTATTTCATCAAAAGCAATATGCGACAACAACCCGACGAGTATGCGATGATCCGGCTGATCAACGCCAATCTGCAACAGGTGGAGGATGACAAGGCCGAAGAACTCGACCTGGGCAAGAATGAATGCGCGGCGACGGCATATGCAGCCAGTCAGAAATCGGCGGCAGCTTCAAGCTAAGTCGTTGTCAGACAACTCCCATGGCCAACGGCAAACCCGAAACGGCATAAGCTGCATTGTCATCCTGCGGCATCTTCGTTTGCCACAAAAAAAAGCCCATGAAGTTCGAAGTGAACTTCATGGGCTTTTTTTATTCCAGTAACGATCGAACTGGATCGTCACTCATAACTTTTTACATAGTAGGAGTAAATTCAACCCTTCTGTTTTTTGCTCTATTCTCAGGTGTGTCATTAGGATAGGCAGGTTTCGCCTCGCCATGGCCTACAGCGGTGAGTCGATCTGCAGAAATGCCAACTTCATTAACCAGATACTTCATGACGGCGTTTGCACGTCTTTCGGAGAGTTTCTGATTGTATGCATCTGTACCGACGCTGTCGGTGTGACCATCAATTTGTACGGTCATTTCGGGATAAGCGTCAAATATTACTTTGGTTTCATCCAGAACAGGATAGTAGTCTTTCTTGATCACTGCTTTATCGAAATCAAACAACAGCTTGTCTTCAGCTGCCCAGCACCCTCTCTCATCGACGACAACACCCTTAGGTGTACCCGGACAGGCATCCCTGTCATCTGGAACGCCGTCACCATCCTCGTCACCTATAGTCGGAACAGCAACTGCAACGACAGGCAGGGAATAGGCACTAAGAATTTCTGTCCATTCTTCTCCACCATATGCAATAGAATCCTTGCCAAAAACTATTGTATCATCTACGACCTTGGCGTACGAAGAAACACTGAGCTCGTTGACAGCCTCCGGTGTCAGTTCGAGGCCGTAAGCAGTGAAAATGGTGTGATACTGGGCAGGAGAATAGGCAACAGGAACTTTATTGAAAACAACCTGGTCACCTGAAGCTTTTGCATAAGATGACGGCACGCCAGACACAGCCTCTGGAGTAAGGTTCAGACCATATGCTTCGAGAAAGCTGTTAAATTGATAAGAAGACGAATAAGCTGTTGAAGACTTTTCGAAGGTCGGCGTAGCACCTGCAGGTAACTCAATAGCGACAGCGGGCATACTGATGGCAAAGACAGCCATCAGGACAAACAGTGTTTTTTTCAGCATAATTATTTCCTCATTTAAATTTTAATAAAAAAACCTCTACACAAAAATACTGACAACGACGAATAAATCTAACAGCTTCTATAGTAAATTGCAAACAGCAATTCTAACAGCTTCCACCTAAATGAATGCTCCATATTATGCTCTGCAATAATGAAAGTGCTCTCTTTTCCAAAAAAACATCACCTTTGCCTCTATCGAACCCGAATATTTCATGACAAAAGCCACCACAATGTAACAGGAAAAGACCAGTAAGAATTCGGGGGTAGACAAAATATAGTACCGAGTTAATCAAGCTCTTAGGCATAACATGCGAAGCTCGCCAAACAAGGTTCTTTCCTTTGCGTCACCTCCTTTTATATTGCAGGATATTGTCAATCATTTACTTTTTTAATTGCAGCCAGCAAATCAATCTGCCGTTTATTGCAAACATGGTAAGCAGTAATTTTGTAAAATCCAGCAATGTTTGGCAATAAAAACAAAACATTCCAGCAAACACGTAATGAAAAATCAGTTTTTTGACCGGAACTTTTGCTGCCGCAATTATAATTGGGCTAAAAATTGTCCTTAATTAATCCGATTGTATCGGTCAACAACCACTCGACAACTGCTCATTTTTCCCCTCTGGCGATGCAGAGATATTCTTTTCTGCTCAGCTCTTTTTTGGCTTTCTATCAGATAGATGATGGCTATAAAAGTTTATATTCACCTTGCAAAGATACCACTACCGGTTATCCAGTCTTTCTGACAGGTCTGAAAAATCAACGAAAAAAAAAGTGACACTTTCAGTATAATTCCGCATATAAACCAAAAAATTATCTGTGTCAACAAGGCAACACAAAAAATCTGGTGCAAAGAACGTTCTTATTGACAGCCTGATGAAACCTGATGATAGTTTTGTCACTATGACCCCAATCAGAACCTTAACCTCTTCATGCGGAAATCCTCCAGCCCCCTATGCCGAACTGTCCACAATGCAACGAATATTCGCTTAAGGAAGAACTTACCAATGGCATTACTCATGGAATCGGCGCAGGTCTCGCTCTCATAGGGCTCATCACGCTCCTTTTCACAGCCATCCGCTACGGCACTGTCTGGCATATTGTCAGTGCTGCAATTTATGGCAGCTCTCTCATTCTGCTCTATTTGGCCTCTGCCTTTTACCATCTGTTTTCCCTCCACGGCCTGAAGAAGTTTTTTCAAAAACTTGATCATTTAATGATTTATATATTGATTGCCGGAACTTATACACCCTTTACATTGGTGACACTGCAGGGAACATGGGGATGGACCTTGTTTGCTCTGGTATGGGGAATGGCCCTCTGTGGACTCCTGCTGGAGCTGGTTTTAAAAAAGCGGATCGAATGGCTCTCTCTTACATTTTACCTTGGGATGGGCTGGCTGTTACTTATCGCCATCAAACCTCTGGCAGTTTCTCTCGCAACGGGTGGTCTGATCCTTCTTCTGATTGGTGGCTTACTGTATACTTTTGGTATTGTTTTTTATGTCTGGAAAAACCTCTCATACAGTCATGCTATTTGGCATCTCTTTGTGATGGCTGCCAGTACTGCACATTTTTTTGCCATCTTCTTTTACGTCATGCCATCATTTTCTTAAATATCATTCTGATATAATTCAATATATTTCCATATGAACCTTGACGTCCAGCGCTTGACCGACAGGACTTCTGGGTCATTTCCGGTTGATGATGAGCAGCATAGACAGGAAGAAGAATGAGAATTGTAATCATTTTTTTGATAAAATCAGCCATTGACTGGACTAGCATTAAATTTGGTGTATATTGGTGTATACTATACAATAGTTAGTAATAGTTAGGGATCTATCCATCGCGACGGTTTAAGACCAGCTTATTCCCACTACTTTTTCTATGCAACTGCCTACCAGAAAATTTTGGAGATACTGATGCATTCTTTTCTCTCAACTGGCATGCGTGAAGGTCAGGACAGTGAGACCTTGCGAAAAATTATTATGTTAAATATTTTTCTTTCTCTCGCCGCTCTTCTTCTCTTCAGCATGGGAATTATTGCTGTGGCGCAAGGTGCCATTCTTCTGGGTATCGCCGATTTTCTTATTACCGCACTCCTTTCGGTAATTTTATTTTATCTCCATCGAACCGGTAACGAACCCATTGCCTCCCACTTGGGGGTCGTCATTTTGTTTTTCTTTTTTTGTTATCTTTTTTTAATCGGAGGTGTCCAGACTACCTCGTTCATGTGGCTCTATACCTATCCTCTTTTTTCTCTTTATCTCATAGGATTACCCCGAGGCATGTGGTCTACCAGTCTTCTCTTTATTTTTTGCACCGGCTGGCTCGGCTACGATTTACTTTCCGACAGTGTCAATGTGTATGACTTAAATTTCGCGTTTCGTTTTATCCCTTCTTATCTGATTGTCTGTGTTCTGGCATTTCTAGTAGAAACCAGCCGGACCGCTACTCGAAATGCCTTGCTGGACAAACAGCAACTTCTTGCCGGATCCATAAACGAATTACAAAAAAAAGAAGCGGAACTGGAAGATGCGAGAAATCAACTCGAACTGAGGGTTGCGCTCAGGACTGCCGAATTGGAGAAGGCCAACGAGCAATTACGCCTGGAAATTGATGAACGGAAATGGGCACAGCAAGAACGTTTACGTCTCGAGGCCGAACTGCAGAGGGTCGAAAAAATGGAGGTACTCGGCCGACTAGCCGGTGGAGTGGCCCATGACCTCAACAATGTGCTGTCTGGTATCGTCAGTTATCCCGACCTGCTGCTGCACAGGTTAGCCCCCGAGAGTGACATGCGCGGTCCCCTGGAGAATATACGCCGGGCCGGTACAAGAGCAGCAGTCATTGTCCAGGATCTACTGACTTTGGCCCGCCGCGGTATAACGATCAAAGAAAAAGTGCAGCTCAATGATGTTGTCAATGCCCATCTGCAGAGTCCGGAGTTTATCAATCTACAAAAAAATTATCCTGGTGTGACAGTGGAGACGCGCCTTGCCCCTGATCTGCAAAGTTTGGCCGGCTCACCGATACATCTGGAAAAAACAGTCATGAATCTTCTGGTGAACAGCTTTGAAGCGATAGAGGACCAAGGCACCGTTTTGGTGGCAACCGAAAACCGCTATGTCAATAGCCCCATTAAAGGCTATGACACCACCATTCCCGGCAACTATGTCGTGCTGACAATAAGTGATAATGGTATGGGTATTCCACCGGATAAGCTGGCGAGAATTTTTGAACCGTTTTACACCAGTAAAGTTATGGGGCGGAGCGGCACGGGACTCGGCATGACGGTCGTCTGGGGGACTGTCAAGGATCATGGTGGATATCTCGATGTTGCAAGTTCTCCGGAAGAAGGTACGACTATTACGGTTTTTCTTCCGGTACAGGAAGGCGAAGAGGCCCAGGAGCCACATGCCGTCTCTGCTCCGGAAGAAATGAAACAGGGCAACGGGGAAACAATCCTGCTCGTCGATGATGATGAGGCGCAGCAAAAACTCGGAAAAAGTATTCTCACCACCCTGGGATACAAAACTGAGACGGCAGAGAGCGGTGAGAAAGCCCTGGATTTTCTCAGAGAGCACACGGTTGATCTTGTTCTGCTCGACATGGTCATGGAACCGGGAATGGATGGTCTGGATACCTATCAGAATATTCTTACCATCCGGCCGGACCAGAAGGTGATTATTGTCAGTGGCTACTCCGAGACCGATCGGATTAAAAAGGCTCTAGAACTCGGCGTACGCAGCTATGTGAAAAAACCGTATCGTCTTGGAGAGATCGTCACGATAATCCAGGATGTACTGGCAGGATAAGAGTGATTTTCTGAAGAAATCCTTACGCTGCAAAAGGCCGCATTATCTCATGATGATGCGGCCTTTTTTGTGCCAGTCAATTTCTTCGGCGGAAAGCTCAACAAAAAACATAACCATTTTTTGCCCTTTTATTTTTCTTTTGAGATAATTATTTCCATCCCAAGTACCGATACGTAATAATAAAGGTTTTTTCATTTTTCTTACACCTGCAAAGAGAGAACTGACAAATTCAACAGAAGGAGAGCGCAATGGACAAGCTCATGCGACAGCTGATTTTTCTCGTTTACACCTTACTTTTACGATGGCCGATCTGGCTGCTGATCTGGATTTTTGGTCACGGCGGCATCTTCAAAACCCTGTTTCTTATTTATCCGACAGACCACTCTGAGTGCCTCGATTTTTGTCCTGATATTAAGTGGCTACGAAAATTCTTTTCAGGTCGCCCCACCCCTGCCGGTTTAATCATGAACGGATGGCGCCCTATTGGAATATATCTTGTGATTCCGAACTCGGCTCTGGAATTGATGCAGAGGAAAAACCGGCCTATGGTCGAAACCATTATCAGGCGCATGCTCTGGGTCCAGAAGCTTTCCGGGGCAAAAACAATAGGTTTGGCAGGACAACTTGGTCCGATATTCGAAAAACGCCATGGACTGCCGATGGAACCACCCTTTTACAGCAGTACCTATGGTAACATTTTCAGTATCCAGAAGGCTGTCAGCCATCTGGTAAAGACTGCCAGGAAAAATCCCCGGCAGGTTTCCGTGGCCGTTGTCGGGGGAGGCCTCCTTGGTGAACAACTGGAAAAACATCTGGGCGATGACGGCTATCACATGTCGATGGTTGATGTCAGATATACCAGAAAAGGCGATGTCAAGTTAATGGACGAAGAACAAGCGAGGCAGCAACTCGGTGCGGTGGATTTTGTCATCAATCTTCTGCCCAGAGGCAAGGATTTTCTCGACTGCCGACTGCACCGTCAAATTGCCGAATCAGCAACCATAATTGATTTTTCCCGGCCACCGATCCCGACCCAGGCTATCCCACAGAAAACAGTTATGGGCAACCGGGTGCAGCGCAACGGCATGCACTTTTTCATGCGGCTTCCCGGTGGCTGGCAACGTCATGAACTCCCGGCCTGTTCCATGCCGTCTCTGGTGGCGTCGCTTGCCGGTCCTGTCAGCAGTATGGCCGAATTTCGCCTTGCCGCCGCTAAGTGCCAATTTTACACCGCACTGGCTGGGGCACCAGTCCAACGCCATCAGACTATCGGAAGCCGGCTCCGTGCATTTACCACCCTGCATCCAGTCGTCAATCGATGTATGCTGTTTGTTTTGAAAAGTTGACCGTCTTTCAGCGCCTGAAAGAGCGGGTCAGAGCTACGTACCTTACAGATTATTGTCTGGCCAAAAACCAAGAAAATAATCTGTAAGGCACTAATATTTAATATTCATTTCGAATTCCCGCAAACGCTTATGGATTGACCGAAGCTCGGTGATGGTGGTCCAGTTGGCGATGAATATGGAAAAGGATTCCCGCACCTTGCTGAAAGCGTTGGAGACCTGCACCAGCACGCCCAAAGTGATAAGGCCAGTGAAAAGACCTGGTCCCATGATCAGATAGGGCACGATAACCATCAGCTGTTCAAAGAAATTCACCCAGATATCAAAATAACCATAGTGCAGGAACAGCCGGTTATAATTAAACTTCAAACCGATAAAAAGTTCGGTGATGGTCTCGGTTTTACCGTAATTGATTTTGTCGTCCTCGGCGTAGACAAGCTCTTTTCGAAAAGCCGCTTCCACCTTCTGGTTATTATACTCCAGCCCCGGCAGCTTTATACCGACGAACCAGGAAATAACCAGGCCACCCACCGATACCAGCAGGGCCACCCAGACCAGGCTGCCGGGCACATCCTTGACAAACTGAATATCAACACCTTTGCTGAGTGCCCAGAGAATCGGCAGAAAGGCCATAAGGGTCATGATCGCCCGAATTACCTGCAGACCAAGGCTCTCGAAAATCCGCGCAAAGCGATAAATATCCTCCTGAATACGCTGACTGGAGCCTTCCACTTCCTCTTCAACCGTCTGCCATTTCGTTACATAGGAGAAGGTCATGGCCTCCCGCCATTTGAAGGCATAGATACGGGTAAAATATGCGGTCATGGTGGCAATGAGAACATAGGGAAAGGCGATTTTGGCAAAAATGAGCATCTGATCCCAAAATTCACTCACCTCGTGTTCCGTGGCCTTTTGCAGAATATTATAAAAACTGCCGTACCATTGATTAATCTTAACCGTTAATTCCACCTGAATAAACAGCGCCATCAACAACACACATCCACCACCATAGGCCCAAAGGGCCCATTTTTTACTTTTAAAAAACGATCGAAACATTGTTGTTTCCTTCTCAAAAAAACAAATAAACTCAGCTTAATCGTGGATGTACAGAAGAGAGGTGTACAAGAGCGGCAAACCATAATCCTTTATCTCTTTCCAGCCACCCTTTTTTCTTCAGCCTTGTTCATTTCATTGCTGAGATCACGGTAAAAAAGAGAAGAGAAAGCGCCTGTCTGGTCGACCTGAAGATAACAGTCTGCGGCAAAATCACCAAGAGCTATCCCTTCGCTCATCTTCCTCTTTTTTTGGAGGTAAGGGAGAAAAATATCCAATAATGAGCATAAGAATACCGATCAGCAGAAAAGAAACGATACGGGCAATGGTTGCCATGCCGGAGAGATCGACGACAAAGAGTTTCAACACTACCATAGTCAGCAGAGTAGCTCCTGCCCGCCAGAGCGGGCGACTCCCCTTTCGAGCGGCCCAGGCCGTAATCGCCAGGGCGCCAGGACCCCACAGGGCGGCGAGTGCGCCCTGAAAAATCGCCGAGCAATACAAGGAAACGATATCATACGGAATGCCGACATAAAAATGCACCGAACGGGCAACCACACTGTTTACCCAGAAAAAGAAAACAACGCCGACTGCCCAGAAAGACTGCTGTAGAGGCAAATATTTCAGCACGTAAGCATTATTTTTCCGGTTGAACCGCCACAGGACCAAGGTGATAAGTACGGCAAGTCCCGAGAGTTCAACCGGATTGACCAGAGGAATATAGGCGAGCGGCCAGGGGTCGCCGGCAACGGAAAAAGATACGATGGTCCAGAACACAAGGCCAAAGGCAGGAAGTACACCGCCCAACCCCAGATAAATTGTGGCATACTTGCCGACAGGCCAGGAAACACCTCTAACCAGATACAGGAGCAGCAGCAGTCCGCCACTTGGGATAAGGGCCCAGCAGCAGAACGACCAGATCTCGCTCAGACCGGAAAACCGGCCAACCGCCCAACTCCCCTCGTGGCTCAAAGTGAAGAGCAGGAACCACAGGGTGCCGAGGTGCCAGGCGATCATGTTTCGCCTGGGCCAGTTTCCGGCAAAGAGATAAAGAATACGGTATTGGGTAACAAAGGCCACCGTCCAGGCCACTGCCCCCCAGCCCGCGAAAAGATGGGAACTGGAAGACAGAGCACCAATGCTAAGAGGAAGGAGAAGCACCATGGCCGGCAGCTGCAGATAGAGTGACAGCCCGAAACGCGGCCATTGAAGTTTTTTCACGCTCATCCCCATGAGAATGGAACTCGCGCAGCAAAATAACAGAAAGCCATGTGCCATGTCTCGGTGGGCCATCTGCATGTTCACTTCACGCAGCCCGCCGATATACCACCAGGCGAGTCCGAGAATCATCAGCGGCAGGGCGAAATAGTGCTCCCAGTTTTTCAATTCGCAGCGATATCTCTCCAGGAAATAACTGGAAGAAAGCGCGGCAAGCGACAGAGACAGACAACCAAGAAAATATTGATTGGCGAAGGCCGTAGAGGAAAAGGGATACCAGACCGAATCGACAAAGATGTACCCGGCCGCCAGTTGCAGGAGGATCCCGAAATACCGCGCGAGTATTCGCCTCTGCCGACAGCCGACCCAGACCATGCCGCCACCCTCAAGGGCCCAGATCGCAGCGGACCACTGTCCATCCAGGGCAAGGGGAATGGCCAGACTGCCAAAAACCACGCCCAGGGCGAGAAACACCTCACTCACAAGGTGCATGGAAAAAACAGGTCTGCGCCATAAGAGAGTTACACGCGCCAGATAGACAAGACAAAGAAAAGAACACCAGAAACGGTTCCGTTGACCAAAAGAATTCCGGCTGATAGGCGGTGCCGTCCCCAAGAATCAGATGCATCGTCTCTCCACTATTTACCGAAGTCTGTTCCCGGTTAGCGGATGAGAACCGCCGCCTCCCTGTCTCCAGGAAGATCTCTCTGCCGTAGATAGGCACGGATTTTGTCTTTCTCCGCCGCCGATTTTTTCTGTGCCAGGTTGGCCTTGGCGGTAACGGTCAGTGGCCGCACTGCCACAACCGTACAGAATTTTACTGCCGGGGTATCGGCATTAATTTTGGCAAACTGTCCATCGTTTTCATGGCAGGCCATCAGCGCGTTGAGCGCACCGACCTTTTCAGCCACTTCTTCGACAATTTCAGCCTGGCCGCGGATGATGACACACTGGTAAAATTGCCCGACATCGCAGACGGGTAGAGCAGGGTCATAGGCTGTATCGAGGTAGGCAAGGGGAATGTCCACCTCAAAACACACCTTTTGATGACGCTTGATGTTGTCGAGCTTCTCCCCTTGCGTACTGCAATGAAAATAGATGCATCCCTGCCAGTAAACATAATTGACCGGGGTGATGTAGGGATAACCTTCCTCACCGAGGGTCGCCAATCGGCCAACCCTCTCTTTTGTCAAAATAGCTTCAATTACCGTTTTCTCCGTTATCTCATTCTGTTTTCTGCGCATCTCCTCACTCCTGTCAGACCTCCCACGTTATTTATCAAAGCCGAATTCTCAGAAAGAGCTTCGATCCCGAGTCTTACAACACACCTCATCGGTTATCTTTGTTACGCCAGGCCAGAGCAAAAAAAGTTCTTCAATGCCTTTCTTGGCGAGCTTCGCCATGGCCAGATATGCTTCATCGGCAAACGGCCGCCCCTCGGCAGTCGCCTGGATCTCAATCCACCGGCCATCACCGGCCATGACAAAGTTGGCATCGGTTTCCGCCGACGAGTCTTCGTTGTAATCGAGATCAAGAATCGCTTCCCCGTGCAATATTCCGGCAGAAACAGCAGCCACCGGCATAATATTCGGCAGGCTCTCCAGCCGGCCTTCGGCAACAAGCTTTTGCAAGGCGTCTCGTAACGCCAGCGCCCCCCCGGTAATTGCGGCAGTGCGGGTTCCACCATCGGCGTTCAGGACATCGCAGTCAATTCGAATGGTTCGCTTGCCAATGGTCGCCAGATCGACCATCATGCGCAGACTCCTGCCGATCAGACGCTGAATTTCCATGGTTCTTCCCGACTGTCCATTGGTCTCACGTCGATATCGACTGTTTGTTGCACAGGGCAGCATGCCATATTCGGCGGTTATCCACCCCTGATCGGTGTCCTTTAAAAAAGGCGGCACCTTTTCTTCCACCGAAACGCCGCAGATGACATGGGTATTACCCATGCGAATGAGCACCGAGCCATCAGCCTGGGGCTGCAGGCCTCGTTCAATGGTGATTGGTCTGAGACTGTCGGGTTCTCTATTGTTACTTCGCATACGGCTCCTGTATAAAATTATGGCCTGCCTGAAAAGAATCGTAAATAGTATAAACGGACTATTCCTGCAAGAGCTTCCTCATTTGTTCAGAAACTCCTCATCAATTTTTAAATCCCATTTCACGTAAACCGGTTCGTTGTCGGCATTCACCTTAAATCAATTAAAACCTTATTATATTAATTAACAAACACAATAATCCTAATACAATTCCTCTCTTTACGTTTTTCGGTGCATTTGCTTCAACAAAAGGGTTTACGAACACCGATTATTCATGGTATGGAAAAAGGCATTCGTACAGGACAAATCCTTTCGCAAAATATCCGACGAAAGGATTTTTCTCAATTCTCATCCGCTCAAAGGAGGCTCCACCATGAAGGATCTCTTTATTGTTTTACTGCTCGCACTCTGTCTGCCAGGCGCGGTTTTTGCCGCAGAGGCAGAAAAAAATCCACTGGAGGCCTGGCAGCCGGCATTTGATCCGAGTAAGGCCGAGTTCACCTATATTCTTTCCAATGTTTCACACCCGATTATCGAAGGCGTCGGTGTAGGATATCGTATTCGTGACAAAGTCTGGGAAAAATCGGCAGGCCGACTCTATGTCGACTTTCGCCCCCTGAGCCAGCTTGGCGGTGAGAAGGATGTTATCAGCAAGCTCAAGCTTGGTGCCATTCAAGGCATGATGAGTTCCTCTGTCGCCGCGGCCAATGTCTCCGACATTCTCGGCATCGTCAATCTTCCCTACGTTGTCGATACCTTTGACAAACTCGACAAGTTCAGAAATACCTCCGAGCTCTGGCAGCCCTTTGCCGATGGTGCACTGAAACAAGGCCTTTTGGTCGCCGACATAACCGGGTACGGTCCCTACGGCTGGGCAACCACCACGCCGGTCAGGAACATAAAGGACGCGAAAAACACCAATTTCCGTATCGCCGAAGCGCCTGTCAATACTGATACCTACAAGGCCTGGGGATTAAAGTTCACCGTAATGCCCTGGCCGGATGTGCCGCAGGCACTGCAGACAGGGGTCATTACCGGACTTGACCACACCGCTATCGTCTGCAATATCACCAAAAAATTCACCATCGCCAAAAATTTTACCGAACTCGATTACGCTCAGGGTCTGTTCGTTCATTTAATCAACCAAAGATGGTTCAACAAATTACCGCAGGACCTGCAGGAAATCCTGCTTGCCGTTATCGCCGAAGAGAGTGAGAGCAGCCGCGCCCTGACCCGCCTGCAATACGACGACCAGGTGGCTAAAGCGAAAGAGGAGGGAGTTGAATTCATCAAACTCTCCGACGATGACATTAACCAGCTGAAGAAAATGGCCGAACCGGTACTGCAGGACTGGAGCAACAAAATCGGCCCTGAGTACCTTGCCAAAGTACGCGCAGGGTTGGGCAGCTGATCGATACAACGCGTATTTCGCAGCTGTAGGAAAGAGAAAGTTTCAATACCCTCCACACCTTGTTGAAACTTTCTCTTCCAAAACCCGGCACCATTCGGTGACACCCTGCCCTGTCAGCACCATACCTCCACGCATCAATGCTTTTACGGACTATTTTGTCTTCGCACCTGCTTAAATCAATTGACCATTGATATTGTCCGTCATATCCTCCATAGTACATGTTTCGTACATGTTTCGTACATGTTTGTGAAATAGATCGGCGTAAGGATCGGAAAAGCAGTTGAGATCCTGCCCCGACATGTTGCTCATTCAGGTGAGTCTCTTTCCGCTAGTGTGCCAGGTTAGAGTGACTGCTCATCGAATTCGCCTTTAGGTCTCGTAAAAAGTATGCTTATCAAAAATACACCTACACTGCATCATGACCATACGTTCGGCCAGGATTTGAAGCGCCGGGGAGAATCGCGCACCATGATCGTTATCGCGATTACTGCCGCCATGATGGCCATTGAGCTGGTCGCCGGCATTGTTTTTGGTTCCATGGCCCTGCTGGCCGATGGGCTGCACATGGCCTCGCATGCCGT
Source organism: Desulfocastanea catecholica (assembly GCF_054657295.1). Classification (NCBI taxonomy): domain Bacteria; kingdom Pseudomonadati; phylum Thermodesulfobacteriota; class Desulfobulbia; order Desulfobulbales; family Desulfobulbaceae; genus Desulfocastanea; species Desulfocastanea catecholica. The sequence goes on along the minus strand of NZ_BAAHYZ010000009.1, from coordinate 104,675 downwards.
GGCCCTCGGCATCAACGCATTTGCCTATATCTATGCACGGCGCAATGCGAGTAACACGCTGTACAGCTTTGGTACCGGCAAGGTCAATGCGCTTGGCGGCTTCACCGGCGCAGTGCTGCTGGCAGTATTTGCCGTAATAATGGCGTTTGAAAGTTTTCATCGACTGATCAATCCCGTTGAGATCATTTTCAATCAAGCGATTTTCGTTGCTGTTTTGGGCTTGCTGGTCAATGGTGTCTGTGTGTTTATCCTGGGCGTCGATGACCATGCGCATGATCATGGCGACCAGCACCACAGTCACCATCATGACCACAACTTGAAATCAGCCTACCTCCATGTCCTGGCCGATGCCCTGACGTCCATTTTAGCGATAATCGCCTTACTCACGGCAAAGTATTTCGGATTGATCTGGATGGACCCGGTCATGGGCATGGTCGGAGCCATTCTGGTGGCCCGCTGGTCCCTTGGTTTGCTCGGTTCAACGAGTGGCGTATTGCTTGATCGCCAGGCACCGCAAAGCCTCCGCCATGAAATCAAGGAAAGAATGGAAGCAGACGATACTACGCGGGTTACCGATCTTCATATCTGGTCCATTGGACCGGAAATTTACTCTGCGCTTATCTCGGTAGTGACCAATCAACCTGTCACACCAGCAGAGTACAAAACACGCATTCCCAAAAGTCTTGGGCTTGTCCATGTCGCAGTAGAAGTTCATGAATACCCGCAAGATGTTGAAACAGTCCAGAGCATTGACCAGGACCAGGCGGGAGAGAGTCAATGAAATCGACCGCAGCCGGCATCATGACGACTAACTTTCCGACACTGCTCCCCGAAACGCCCCTCACTGACGCCATCCGCCTCTTTCGTCAATCCTCCCGGCAACATGGCCGGCGGTTGTTCGGCATCATGGTCACCGATAAAAATCAACATCTGGTCGGCATGCTGTCGATGTACGATATCCTGCTGTATATCCGGCCAAAACACATCCAGGTCTGGGGCGCCATGGAGGATCTCGACGTCGCCGGGTTGATCGATGCCGCCGGCAGCCGTCTCAAAGCAATCCAGGTGGGAGATATCATGAGCCCGGAAGTGATCACCGTCGGCCCCAATGTTGATCTGTTTATGGTCCTTGATATCATGATCAAAAAACACGTCCGCAGGCTACCGGTGGTGGAAGACCAGCGCATTATCGGTATTGTCTATATTTCCGACCTGTTCAACCACCTGCTGGAGCGAATTGGCGACTGAGCAGCACACGCTCAATTGTTGTGGATGCGGCGCAGGAAATGTATTCATCCTTCACGTTTCATTTCACCAAAAGGTATTTTCAAAGGCTGGTGCGGTTATGGTACAGGCTAACACTCTGAGAAACCTCAGTGTACATAAGGCCATGCGACGGCAGGTTATTCGCCTTGAGCTAAACAAGACCATCGGTCATGGTATCAATACAATTATCAAGCACAAGGTAAACGCTCTTCTCGTTGTTGATGCACAGCTGCAGCCGGTAGGCGTGGTGTCGAAAACCGATATCATGGGGGCCTATTACGCAGGGCTGCCGATCGATTCCCCCCTCGAACACATCATGCTCTCGCCGCCGCTTTTTTGTAAAGCCGGCGAGTCCCTGGAAACGGCCCTGGAGCAGATGCGCACCAGCAAGGTCTACCGCCTGTATGTCACCGATGACCAGTCAGGGGAACTTGTCGGCGCCCTGGCATACCCCGACATCGTCGGACTTCTCTACCAATACTGCCGCCGTTGTCCCTACAGCCGGCTCAATCGAAAAATGCAACCCGACAATACCGGCGAAATCCTCCGTTTCAAGGTCCGGGAACTGATGACCGCGGGGGTGAAAAGCCTCCCCACGGATGCGACGTTGACGACGGTGATGGAGGCTCTCTCGGCGTATAGCTTCGGGGCCATGCTGATTACCGATACAAACGGCCGGCCCGCCGGGGTCATATCTAAAACGGATCTCGCCCTGACATATAAGCATGGCGTCTCTCCTTCAGTCGCCGCCCACGAGGTTATGTCCGTCCCAGTGCACACCTGCGACGCAGAGGCATTACTCGAAGAGGCCATAAAAAATATGATCATGGCGGATATCCACAGGTTGTTCGTCCATGAAGGCAAGGTACACACGCTTATCGGTGTCCTGTCCCTGACCGATGCGGCCCGTGGCCGCTCCGGTTCATGCCATGGCTGTGTTTCCAGCCGGATAAAGGTTGAAGACCATGGATAAAGAATCAGGGTTTTTGGTACTGTAAAAAACCATAGCCGGCGGCCTGGCCTCTAGCTTGACAGGCTCCATCCTGTGTCTCATTCTTTACTGGCGGTGTCGATCTCCTACGGCGCAGGCTGTGAGTGCACAGCACATTGAGGTCGACAAGGTCTGCAAACCGTATAGATTAAGCAGTCCACCATCCGAACCAATTCCCGGCTTATCCGGGAATTGGTCGATCAGGATCCTATCTTCAATGCAGGAGAGTAAAAAATGTTGCCAAAAATCGAGACCATCCTCTACACCACCGGCCTTGGCCCAGGTGCTCCGTACGTATTTCGCTACGCCCTGGCGCTGGCTCGTCAACACCAGGCGAAGATCGTCGCCGTGCATGCCATGGAACCCCTCACCACCTTTGGCCAGAGCCTGGTTGAACAGTATATCTCCCATGAGAGCTCGGTGGAAATGCACACCAAGGCACGGGAGTCAGTCAGGACGCAACTTAAAAATCGCATGGAGCAACTCTGCGCACGCGAATGTGACAACGCCCCGTCCTGCGAAAATACCGTCGCTTCAATCCATGTCGTTGAAGGCTATCCCGATCAGGTTATTCTCAAACTCGCCAAAGACTGCTCTGCGGATCTGATCGTCATGGGCAGCCAGGGCCACAGCCTGGTCGATGACGTTTTAGTGGGGAGTACCACCCGCAAAGTGCTGCACAGTGCTGAAAAACCGGTTCTTGTCATAAAAATCCCCAAAGGATATAGCGAATAAATAGCCTTCTCGGCGGAAAATCCGCACCCCGAGAACAACACAAAACAATACATTGTTTTTTCAAGTACCTGATCGCTTTTTTGCGTCATTATCACTGCAAAAACGCATTGATCGAAGAGAGCTGCGGTCAAGCCATCATGACAAACGGTTCCGATTCATGGTAGTATACAGAACCGTAGTTCGGATGGCAGCGCACCCTGCCATGACATAGACTTTACATTGGAACCACCCATGGCTTCTTTGGATTTCGAGCAGGAAAAAACCGTTTTCAAGAAGTACTATGATAGCAACCGGAAACATTTTTTCGCTGCGAAGAACACCTACATCCGCCTTATCGTCGCATTGATCAAACGATTAGGCTTTGATGAGGTGATCAAAATTGAAGGACGGGTCAAGGATAAAGACGAATGCATCAAAAAATTTCACCGCAAGTACCAGAACCGACTCGAAACAGCTGAACAGCCCTATGAGATCAAGTCATTTATCTCCGACCTGATCGGTATCCGCATCGTCTGTCTCTATGAAGACCAGATCATGCCCTTGTCGGAGCTGCTGCAGCAACATTTCAAAATTCTCGACATTACCGACAAGATCGCCGCAGTGGAGAGTACCGAGGAATTCTTCGGCTATAAAGGCCTGCATATGGACCTGGCCCTGAACGATGCGATGGCCTCTGTAGCAAAGTACCATCCCTATGCCGACACGTCCTTCGAGGTGCAGATCAGATCCTTGATCCAGGATGCCTGGAGTGTCCTGGACCACAAGATTAAATACAAAAAATCCATCCCCATTGATCTGAAACGCCGGATCAATATTCTTTCCGCGCTTTTTGAGCTTGCCGACCGGGAATTCAAGGAAATCCGCAACGCCACCACGGAACTGATGCAGCAGGAAACGGTGACGCCGATAAACGAACCAGCCGAGAATGCCGGAAAAACTGTACAGCAGGGAACCCCATCGACCAGCGCAAAAATCATCAATGCCTTTAATTTTCTGCGCATCGCCGGCCACTTTTTCAGGGATTTTGAGTTCGACGATTTCAAAGTCGACAATTTTGTCCAAGAGATCCTGAAACTGCACAGTGACTTCACCAAGTCGGACTTCCATCAATGCCTGGACGAAAATCTCCCCATCATCAAAGAATTCCATGAACATTTCATCGCCGAGAACCCGGGCAGAGCTTTCAGTCCCTTTACCTTAATCAGGCACTGTCTCTACCTGTACGATCGAGAAGTTTTCGGGCGGATCTTATCCAAGAAAATCAGGGCCAGGTTTGTCGACTGGTTGAATGATTTGCAGAAGAACCCTGCATAATGCCGCCGGAGTACAAAATTTGTCAGTGAACGGCTATCGGCCGAAAAGAGTATTCCCTCGAACAAACTGCATGTACACCGCAGCCTCCGGAGACCTCGATCCGGCGAATTGCTTAGAGCCGTTCCGCCGGAAAGCGGTCTCCAGGGATTATCGACAGTGAATTCGGCTACAGCTTGGCTGCCGGCGGCGTCGGAACATCGCTGCCATGACATTCCATACAGTTCATCTGGGCCGTGATACCGAACTCCTTGACCGGAGAATGTGTACTCGTCGCGGCAAACTTGCCGTCTTTCCAATCATTGAGCAACTCGACCAGGTGAAAAGCGACACTCGCGGCAACCCGCGCGCATCTGTCTTTTCTCTCCGGACTGGTAATCGGAAAATTCGACGCTTTCATCCATTTGCCGACGGAAATATGACAAAGGGGCGATTCACTGGTGGTCCTGACAAGTTCCGTGGTAACCTTTGGCGATTTGGGAACGAAAATCGGCATGGACGCCTCAGAATACCACTCAAAGATATCTTCGGTTATCTGGTGCCCCTCGGTATTGCCGGCGATTCGCGGACCTACAATAAGATTGGCGACAATGGCCGCTCCGGCGTTAGAACCGCAGGTCATGCCCCACCCCACCATCCCTCCCTCGAGGAAGACAAAGGCATCGGAAGGAAATGAGGTATACGGTTCACCTATTTTTTCGCGTAATTGGCTGACCACACTGTTGATGACCGCTGCGCCGCAAAACACACGATACCACTCCTCGTAGGCGATTTCCGCTGTTTTGGCTGGATCGAGCTTTTCATACGGCCAGGGCCATTTTTCCGTGGCACCATCCCTGGCCTGAGCGGGTTTCAACAGTCCACCGAAATGTGCCAATGTCGCACTTGCCGCGAAGGCTCCAGTTATGGCGAGCACCTGGCGTCGAGAAATCCCAGAACATTCTGTTTCGTTTTCTGTTTTCATCGGTATTCCTCCTTGTAATTCAGACAATGGTTGCCTGTTTTTCACTCGATTCCAACCCCTTCCAGCCTCATTTTCGGCTTCAATTCGAGAATCCTGTTGTAATATTTTGCTGTATCCGGCAAAAGCAACAGCACCAATCAAAATCGTTCATAGTCCAAGAGCAAATGTCTGTTGAGCCATAATACCTGCAAAAATGTTCACCATGTCCTGCCATTCAGAATGAGAATTTCTGCCTGCACATGACACCACTATTACCACAATGTGATATATATCATATTTGTTTATCGGTTGCAACAATCATATTTATCTTCAGATAACTAAAAAAAAACCGTGTTGGAGAAAGCTCGGGTTATTTATGACTGGACGATCGACATCATGCACTGCGATCCCGACACCCTTGGCTGCGGCAAAGGGGATGTCTGCCTGCTGCTGAAGAAGCCAGGCGGAAAATGCACAGACATTTCCTAGGTCTACATTGTCTTGTGCCGTGCCGCTGGTGTGCCTGCTCGGGAAATATTCAGTGTTCGGCTCGGTAAAAAGGCTGAGGAAGACACAACCACCTGGCAGCATTGCTGGGCTGAGTTCTTTCTTCCTGGCTACGGCTGGGTTACCGTTGATCCAGCTGATGTACGCAAAGTCATGCTCATGAAAAATCTTGACCTGAAAAATCCAAAGACCAAGGAATATCGCGAATTTTTCTGGGGCGCCATCGATCCCTGCCGGGTGGTGATTGCACAGGGACGCGATGTGCTGCTCAACCCGCCTTAAACCGGCCATTCCCTCAATACCTTCGGCTACCCCTATGCCGAGATGGGCGGCCAGGTCTTTTATTTTTACAAAAACCAAAGATAGCTGCTTTGGTCAGTTGATAAACATAATATTACAAACACTTGTCGCATTAAATCCCTGTTTTCAGCCCTGACCTTCAGCCCCAACTATTTGTGATGTTGCGAGAATAGAGTACCAAATTGTTGATTTTGGATTTCATCAAACCAATACGGCGGGTAATGTTTATCCAGCCGACTTATGCATCTGGGTTGTTCTTATCCATTGCCGGGACGGAAACCATCCCGGCAATCTCCACATTTTTCAGAGATAGCATGAAAAATAACACACTCAATGGGCGGCACATTTGTTGCTGTTTATTACTGTATAGTGTTTTATTGTATCATGGGAATGGATTCATCATAAAATACTTAACCTACCGGATGCGCTGAAAATTCATCGTAGCGTACCACCTGCCAGCATGGAGAGAAAATGGAGCTTGTTACCGCTCAAAACCTGAAAAAAACCTATGCCGGGGATATTCCGGTCGAGGCCATCCGCGGCGTCAGTTTCACTATCCAGCCGGCGTCCTTTGTCTCTTTTGTCGGCCCCTCGGGCAGCGGCAAGAGTACCCTGCTGAATATGATCGGCTGCCTCGATCCGCCCAGTTCGGGGATACTCACCGTCGCCGGGCAGGATGTCTCCTTGCTGAAAGTAAAATCGGCGGCGGCCTTCCGTGGCAAAAATATCGGCTTTATCTTTCAGGATTTCAATCTGATCCCCATACTGACCGTCTTTGAAAACATCGAATACCCCCTACAGATGGTCCAGAACCGGCCGGCTCAAGAGCGCCGCAAGCGGGTCGAGGAACTGCTCGCCGCCGTCGGCATGACGGAGCAGAGCCATAAATTTCCCCATCAGATCTCCGGCGGCCAGAAACAACGAGTGGCGGTGGCTCGGGCCCTGGTTACCCAGGCCAAGCTGGTACTCGCCGACGAACCGACCGCTAATCTCGATCGGGAAACAGCCCTGCGCATCATCACCCTGATGAAAGACATGCGTGACAAATTCGGCACAACCTTCATCTTTTCGACCCACGATCCGAAAATAGTCGAAAATGCCGAAAAAGTTTTCGTCATTGAAGACGGGACGATGAGAGAATCAAACGCTGAAGGGGAACGTCATGCTTAATATCCTTAAAATCGCCGGCCGCAACCTGTTTCGTTACAAACGGCGGACTTTGCTCACCTCGACCCTGGTTACACTGGGGGTGGTCGCCGTGCTTCTCTTTATTGCCGCCGCCGGTTCTTTTAAGAACATGATGATCGGCCAAATCACCGATTCGATGCTGGGTCATATCCAGGTGCATCACAAAGGCTATCTGGCCGCTATCGACAGTCTGCCGTTGAACCTGAACATGAACGAGAAGCAAGTCATGAAGATCCGGGAAATCCTTGAAAAGCATCCCGAGGTCGAAGCTTTTTCACCGCGCATCAAGATCGGCGCAATGTTCAGCAATTATGCCGAGACCACCAATATCCGCTTAAATGCGGTCATCCCGCAAATGGAGTTGAAGACCGTGCCGCTGCTGCGGGATCGCATAACCGGCGGCAACTCGAAGACCCTGCTGCAAAAAGGGGAAATTCTGGTTCCCGAGCTGCTTGCCAAAGGTATGCAGGTGCACGTCGGCGACGACATCGTCCTGGTGGCGACCAATAAAGACGGTTCGGTAAACGGCCAATCCTTGAGGGTCGGCGGCGTCATCGTCGGGATTACCGGACCGGGAGGCCGTGACGGGTACATCCATCTCGAAGATGCGCAAAGTCTGTTGCGCATGGAGACCAAAGAAGTCAGCGAAATCGCCATCCGCTTGAAGAGCATGAATCGTCTGGATAGCGTTTTCACCGCCCTGAGCAGTGAGCTCGAGTCAATCCGCAACAAGATGGACAAACCAATTTTTGAAGTGCACACCTGGGCAAGACTTACTCCTTTTTTTAATATCGTCAAGATGATCGACCTGATGAGCTTGTTTATCAAAATAATGCTCGTGGCCATTGTTCTGGTCAGCATCATGAACGTCATGGTCATGTCGGTCTATGAACGGGTCCGGGAGATCGGCACCATCGCCGCCATGGGCACAAGTCCGAACAAGATTCTGCTTCTTTTTCTCACCGAAGGAACACTGCTTGGCCTGCTTGGCGCGACTCTTGGCGTCATAGTCAGTCTGGTCGCCATCACCGCCCTGCGAGCGGCGCAACTCAGCTTTGATTTCGGCCAGCAAAAAGGACTTATTCTCAACCCGACTCTTGGTGTGGCGGACATGATCACCATCTCTGCAATTGTCATCTGCATCGCCGTGATCGGCAGCCTGCAGCCGGCCTGGAAGGCGGCAAAAATGGACCCGATCACTGCCCTGCGCCATACATAGGGGAAACACTATATGAACAGACCAATCGCCTTCATGAGCCTCCTGGCTACCCTCATGCTGTTGATGTTCGCCAATTCCGCCTCTGCCCTCGACGGCACAGCCATCCTCGAGCAGGTCGACCGCAAAATGCAGCCGGAATCCTATGAGATGTACCGTAAACTGATCAATATCGAACCGGACGGCAGCCGTAAAGAATACATCCTCTATACCGCCAAGAAGGATCGGGACAAGATGATCGCCCTCTTTCTCTCCCCGGCCAGCGAAAAAGGACGTTCAACGCTGCGGCTCGGCGATAATATGTGGCTGTATATCCCCAATGTCGGCAAACCCATCCGCATCACCAGTCTGCAGTCGGTCATCGGCGGGGTGTTCAACAACTCGGATATCCTCAGCCTGGACTACAGCGTCGAATACACGGTCAAGAATATCATCGAGGAGGGTCAACGCTATTTTCTCGACCTGAAAGCGAGAAACGCCAGTGTAGCTTATGACGGTCTGAAGATGGAGGTGGAGAAAACCACCCTGCTGCCGATGGTCATTGAATGTTATGCGGCAAGCGGCATGCTCATCAAGACCCTGCGCTACGACAAGATCGAGGATTTCGGCAATGGCCTGGTCCGTCCGTCGGTGCTGGAGACCGACAGTCCGCTCTATAAAGGCTATAAATCGGTCATGGTCTTTGCCAAACTCCGGGAAAAGGAATTCAAGGATGAAGTTTTCACCCTCAACTATCTGCCGAAAGTTGACGAACTTCGCTGACTCTTGCAGGGTTCCCTGGCTGTTGGCGATGTTTGGCGGACTGTTGATCGGTATCTTGCTCCCGCTCACCGCCGCCGGGGAAGATTTCAGCCTGGAGCTTACCGAGTTTGAAAAAAAATCGTGCACCCTCGGCGGGTTTGCCGAAATCAAGGGGGAAAGCCTGCATATCCGGAAAGATGGGACAGCCACTTTATTGAACCTTCATAATCCTCCTTCGACCCTGAACAGACTGACCACCAGTATGCAGCTCAATGGCTCATACAGAAAAGGGATTGCCGGGTTCAACTGGCTGGCGGCGGGATTCGCCCGGCAGGATGACCTCGGCTGGGCTGACAGTCTCGACCTCTACGAAGGATATCTGACCCTGCAGCCAAAGCCGGCGATCAATGCGGCTCTCGGCAAGAAGTCCTACACCTGGGGCAAGGGCTACGCCTGGAACCTGGCAGGTTTTATCAACCGAACCAAGGACCCGAACAATCCGGAAGAAGCCCTGGAAGGCTATGCAACGGTTGAGGCTGAATGGATCAAAAGCTTTTCCGGCGACCTGCAAAATCTCGCTGTCACCTGGGTGGTTCTTCCGGTCAATCGGAACCTGAACGATGATTTCGGCAGCAAAAGCCATGTCAATCTGGCCGCCAAACTCTATCTTCTCTATTGCGATACCGATATCGATTTTATTGTCTTCACCGGCAACAGCAGGACCGATCGATTCGGCCTCGATTTCTCCCGCAACATCACAACCAATTTCGAAATCCACGGCGAACTCGCCCACCTGACCGACATTGACAAACCGGTTCTCTGGGAAGACGGTTCAATTTCAGATAAGACCGACGATATCACCTCGGCGCTAGTCGGCATTCGCTATCTCAGCAGGGCTGAGCTCACCTCGATCATCGAATATTACCATAATGGCGGCGGCTATTCGGCAAAGGAAACGGCTCTTTTTCACGACCTGGTCGACAATGCCGCAGCACGGCGGATAAACTCCGGCGAAAACGCTCTGCCGGGCACCATACCCGGCTCCAGCGGCTATATTCGACCCTATGCCGGAAGAAACTATCTCTACGCCAGGTTCAGCCGGAAGGATCCTTTTGATATTCTCTATTTCACTCCAGCGGTGACCACCATCGTCAACCTCGACGATGACAGCTTGACGCTCACTCCGGAGCTCATCTATACCGGGTACACCAACTGGGAAATCCGATTACGCTGCGCGATCCTGGAAGGCAACACGGGAAGCGACTTTGGCGAAAAACAGAACAGCAGCAGGATTGAACTGCGGCTGCGATATTTCTTTTAAAAATTCCACATTTTTTTCATGCCCCTCATTTTTACCCAATATGGAACATTTTTCTCTGGAACATTTTTCTCACACGAATCCACCATGGAAGGTTAAGATTATATCTGTACGAAATTGGAGGTGCCAATGTTTACGGTAATTGTAGAATTTAAACTGCCTGAAAAAATTTCAAGAGACCAGGCAAAAGAGACTTTTTTGAGTACGGCGCCAAAATATAAAAAGATGGCGGGACTCCAGCGGAAATACTATTTTCTGTCGGAAGATGGCACAAAGGCAGGAGGAATCTATCTCTGGCATTCCCGCGAAGATGCCGATCGAATTTACACGGAAGAGTGGAAAACTTTTGTTCGGAGAAAATATGGTACGGATCCTTTGATTACCTACCTTGAGTGTCCCGTGGTGGTCGATAATATTTCCAATGAGATAATTTCAGATTGAAAAGAAATGGGGTAAAGTCGGATTGTCTCTATCGCAGCAGTGCACATGTCCTGGCTGCGATTTGTCGAGGGTACCGCGCGGTTCAAATTGCGCGGTACGCGTATGCAGTTTGCAAATGTTAACGGAAAGTAAATAACGGCGTTGGTAATAAATACCTATGGAGAAACATTAAGCTCATGTGAGTCTTGCCCCAGAAAATGCGGTGTTGATCGTTTGGCTGGGCACTTGGGATATTGTCGGACCGGAGCGGGGTATCAGATCGGTTCCATTTGTCTGCATCACGGTGAAGAACCGGTGATCAGCGGACAACACGGTATCTGCAATGTCTTTTTCAGCCACTGCAATCTGCAATGCTGCTACTGTCAAAATTATCAAATCAGTCGTAATTTCGGACTGGAAGTTGAGTACACTCTTGCGCTCGATAATGTCGTTTGCAAAATTGCGGCGATATTGGCCCAAGGTGCCCATGCCGTTGGTTTTGTTTCGCCTTCGCATGTGATTCCGCAGGTACAAAGCATCATTTGTGCATTGCGCGACCAGGGGCGTAATCCGGTCACCGTCTATAACACCAATGGTTACGACCGGGTAAAAAGTCTCGCTGCCCTGGCTCCTGTCATTGATGCTTATCTCCCCGATCTGAAATATATCGATAGCAACTTGGCCGGGCAGCTCTCCGGGGCTCCCGACTATCCACAGGTTGCCATGCGTTCGATTCGGGAAATGGTGCGGCAAAAGGGGTTGGATCTCGTGCTGAATGGTGAAGGAGAGATTCAGTCAGGAGTGATTGTGCGCCATCTGGTGCTTCCCGGTCAAGTCGAGAACAGTCGGCGTGTGCTGCGTTTTCTGGCCGAAGAAATCTCCCCCCGGATCACCATTTCGCTTATGTCCCAATACAGCCCACAGTCAGGAGGATGCCCATTCCCAGAGTTGGATCGAGGGGTGAGCCAGGAGGAATACGCTGAAGTCCTGGACGAAATGGACTTTCTCGGCCTGGAAATCGGCTGGGTCCAGGAACTGGAAAGCTGTGAATGTTACCAGCCTAATTTTGTCAAATTTCATCCGTTTGAAACATAAGCCAATTTTGTGACCAGAGTTAATAATACGTAATAAGCCTGTTATTTTTTTTATACTGACAGGATGCTTGTAATTACAATTCACAATGAAGTATCCTTATCGATGAGCATTTCATCTCCTAATCTCTCTCCTCCCTAATTTTATGAATAATCAACAACATACAGCAGGATTCAGGTCTATTCGAAATCGGATTTTGTTTTTTTCAATACTGGTCACTTTGATCCCGTCGTTAGGGATGGGCTGGTTCTGGTATGACCTGAGCCACAAGGCCACAACCGAGAAAGTTGAAAAGAATTTGTTTAATTCTGTCGATATCGCCAAACGTGAAACCAACCTCTGGTTCAAGGAACGAAATTACGATCTGCACGTTTTTGCCGATTCGTTTGTTGTTCTCGACAATTTGAGCCAATATCATGCAGCAAGCCGAAGCAACGTACCGAACAAGGAGATAAAGACAGCATCGAATCTGCACATAATCAATAATTATCTGACACTTATCAGGAATCAATTCACAGATTACCGACGCTTGCTGGTACTCGACTGCGAAGGGCAGATTATTGCCGCCTCAGATACTTCTGATCAGCATCGCCCGGTTATCTTGCCTGACAACTGGAAAAGTCAGATTGTCAGGTCGCGTTTTTTTACCGGAGACGCGTATTTTATCGAAGAGGATCCCTCTCCCATGATCGTTATCGGGGCTCCTCTTTTTTTGGGGCAGGATTCGACTCAGCTTGGATTTTTTGTCATGGAGGTGCGGCTACAGGGGCTTCTACCGCTGCTCAAGGCCTCTCGGTCCAAAACCGATAAGGGGATGAACTCCGAAACGATCATTCTGCTTAAAAAGGACGGTCGCTATATTTTGTCCACGGCCTCGCCTGAGAATCACAAAGAAACGACCAGTGCCCCAGCTCAGGTTCTGGACCTGTTCAAGAATCCCCACCACCTTCATGACTTCGTTGATGACCGGAACGTGCGGGTTGTTGGTCTGGCGATCTCTTTTGACGATCTCCCATGGGGACTCCTCATTGCCGAAAACTATGACAATGTCTTTGCCGATCTGATCCAGGCGCGGAATCAAATCATATTGATTACCTTGTTCCTCACCATAATCATCGGCGGTACGGCTAGCATCATCACCAGTCAGATCATCATCCCACTCAAGTCCTTAACCAATGGTGTGTTGCGGGTGGCTGGTGGAGATCTGGATGTCTCTGTAAATATTCATAGAAATGATGAACTAGGCATTGTCACCAGGATGTTCAATCAAATGGTGTGTCGATTGAAGAAGAATCGGGCAGCACTTGTGCAGTTAGCCACGACCGATCCGCTCACCAAGCTGGCCAATCGGAAGCAGATCATGGAAGATCTGGCGACCAATTTTGAACACTATCGAAGATATTCATCTGAGTTTTCAATCCTGATGATCGATATTGATTATTTCAAAACGGTCAATGACACCCATGGACATCTGGCAGGTGATGCCATTCTGGTCCAACTCGCCGGCATTCTCAAGGAGACCTTGCGCATCGTGGACAGTGCCGGGCGCTACGGGGGAGAGGAATTCCTTGTCATTCTGGGAGAAACAGGCATTCACGAGGGACTGCAAACTGCTGAGCGAATCCGACAGGCGGTGGACCAGCATGTTTTTACCTGTGAGGATGTGTCGCTGCATATCACCATCAGTATTGGGTTGACGGGAGTCGTTGCGGAAGACAAAAATGGCATCAGCCTGATCGATAGGGCCGACAAGGCGTTGTATGCGGCAAAGGCCGCCGGTCGAAACCGAATTTTCCTGGCCTCGGACAACGCATCGATTTCCTCTCATGCCAGCGAGGATTGCCCCGCATGATTCCCGGTTATTTGACAGGTCTGGGGAATGGGGGAGTTGTTTCAGAAACAGCCAGCAGGGAATAATGGATCCAGCCCTCCTGGGTGATATTGCTGGTTACTTTTATCCAATCTCCTTGATATCCACTGGCGGTAACAGGTGTTCCCGGGGCCAGTGTCACTAAGATTTTCCCTCGTTTGGTGGGCTTTTTTCGAATATTGCTTCGTTTCGCTAAATTCAGATGCAGGGGGCGGATGAATTCTGCATAGGTACTTTTTTCCATGCTCCTGTTCATAGCTGTTTTATTCCGTATAGCCTGTATCAATTCCACAGCCTGAAACGCCCGAGAAACGGCCGTGTCGTAATTGCCTTGCTCCAACTCAACCTTGCTCTCCGCTATGAAACGATCGGCCTGCACAAAGAGGAGTTGCTCACCGTCAGAGGCAAGCTTCTTAGCTGCATTGATATCCGTCTCAACCTCAGCCAGATATGTCACCACCTCAACCTTGGTGTGGAGAGTAGGTAACATCATTGCCTTGGTATGTGCTATCTCCTGGGTAAGATGTTCCTGCGTGGATTTGATCCTGTCGATTTCCTTCTGTTTCTCCACTAACTTAATCGCCAAGCTGGCGGTTACTGCATTCTTTTCAACTAGTTCGGCCGCCAATTGGTTGTTTTTTTCTTGTAATATATTGTTTTGATGCAGGACTTCCGCTTCTTTCATTGATGAACAACCAAAGAGCAGGGTGGAAACGACAAACAGGAAGAATACTACCAGGGAGTCGGATGAGAATCGTTTGTTCAGCAGCATGAAGATCATATGCAAGTATTCAGAGGATTGAGAGAAAAGCCCACTATGTAAATATATCTCTTGAAAAAACACAATCGTAAGTGGCTTGACAATGTCTTTAACAAAAGAATATCAAAGGAGAGAACGGAATGACAGAGAATTATGCTTTTTAAGCGTTTCCATACTCCTGGCTCATTTTGATTCCCAGAGATAAGCCAAAGGTTATTTGTTGATGAATGGCACACCGACACCGGAAGCAATGCGAAGCCGTGTATGATTCCCCTATTCGACACCACCGTCAATCGGCCTTAATATTGCCCGGATATCGACCTCCCTGGGCAGTTGTTTCTGAGCCCGCATGATACGCTCGGTCTGCTCCCAGCCCTGTTTATCGATTGTGCCGATGGCAAGCGTAGTATCTGGCTGAATTAAATCGCGGGTGATTTTCAGCTGCTCTTCCAGGATCGGGCGCGGCGTATCCGGATCGTACTTTTGCAGAGTATCGATGGCTTCTTCCTGATTTTTCGGATCAAGCGCCTGCTGCCACCCGGCAAGCAGGGCCGCCAGGAAACGCTGCACCAGTTCGGGCTGTTCCGTCAAGGTGCGCGTTTCGGTGACGACGCAGTTGGCGACGAATTTCACCCCGAATTCCGCCGGATTGAAAAAGGCGGTCTTTTCTCCGGCTTTCTCCAGTTGTGCCGCGATAAGCGGGCCCTGGGCATTCCGATAGACCGGCCAGAGCTGAACCTGGCGCCGGTAAAACGGCGTGTAGTCGTAGCGGACACTAAAGAGCGTCACGTCGGAGCTGCCGAGGCCGGCTTCAGCCAGCATGGTGTTCATAATGGTTTCATCGTTGCCGCCAAAGGTGACACCGATGACTTTCCCTTGCAGATCGGCAAGATTTCCTATCTGCATCTCCTCCGGGCGATACATCCATTGCAGCGGGTTGACCTGGAACAGCTGGGCGATCACCACCACCGGCGCTCCCTTGGCGCGCGCCCGAAGCACCTGGTCAGCGGAGGCCTCGCCAAAATCGGCGTAGCCGAGTTCCAGCTCCCTGATCGCATCCCGCTCCGGTCCACCGGCTTTGACCTCCACATCAAGCCCGGCTTTGTCGAACAGATGGTGGGTTTCGGCATACAAGGCCCCGACCACGCTGACATTGCGGAGCCACTTCAGGCGGTAAACGATTTTTTCACCCGTTTGGGCGCTGGTTGCAACGAGCATCGCCATTGCCAACAGAACACAGGCAGGCAGAATGAGAGTTTTGGCTTTGCTGTTCATTGTTGCTCCTTCTTTGGTATGAAAGGTCCGGTCGTATCCCATATCCAGTGAGGGGAATTACCTTCCGGTCCAGGCCCGTTTTATGACTGCCCCCAGCGATTCCAGCAGTGCCTGGTAGATGGCAATGGTGATGCCGATCAGAAAAAGGGCGATGAGAATCTTGCCCAGATCGCTTTGATAGAGGGCGATCCGGATATTGTAACCGATGCCGGCATTGGCGGCGATGAATTCCCCGACAATGGTCCCGGCCATGGCCAGGGTGGCGCTGCCGGCGATGACAGTGGTCAGTTGCGCCAGGTTTTCAAAGGTGCGGATCTTGACCTCCAGTTGCCAGCGCATGCGACCGGTGACCCGGTAGAAATGTTCGATATCGTCAACCGGCTTGGACATGATGCCTAAAACGGAGAGCAGCACCGGAAAGTAACAGATCATCGCCGCGATCAACAAACGGGTGAGAAAACCGTCGCCAAGCAGGATGAAGAGAATCGGCGCCAGTGCGACAATGGGGTAGGCCTGAAAATTGTAGGCGGCGACCTTGATGAACGAGCCAAGCCAGGTGGACTGACGGCCGGTGATGCCGATAACAAACGCCATGCCCACCGAAATGATCTGGCCGATCACCGCCACAGACATGGTATTTAAGGTGGCGAGGCTGTACCCACGGTATTCGGCGATCAAGGTCTGGAAAATGCCGGAGGGGGCCGGAATGACGTAATCGGACAGCGCGAGGCTATATTTCAACGCCATCAGGCCGCCGAGAAACAGGACGTAGATGATAAAGAATTGCAAGACGCGTCTAGGCAGCATTCATGATCTCCAGCAGGGTCGCATCCAGGGCCGCGCGCGAAAGGTCTCCTTTTTTCAGGACGTTGCAGCCTTGAATCATGATGGTCTGTGGCGCCTTGCCCCTGCCGCGGAAAACCAGGATCGAATCGCAGAATTTGGCAACCTCCATGACATTATGGGAAATATAGATAAAATATCGCTGGGGAAACATCGCCTTGATGGCCAGAATAATCTTTTCCCGGGTAAGTTCATCGACGTTGGCCAGGCTTTCGTCCATAATCAGCAGGTCGCAGTCCTGCAGCAGGTAGCGAATCAGGTTGACCCGGTTCTGTTGTCCCATGGACAGCTGGTCAAACCGGGAATTGATGCAGTCGGACAGGCCGAATATCTCCACCAGCTCGTTAATGCCGGCACGCATCGACGGCGGAATGACCCGCGTTAAATGACGGCCTACCGCGGACCAGCCGGGCAGCCGCTCCTTATTATGTGAGTAGAAGAGGGTGTTGAGCCCGTCGGTTGCAACCCTGCCGGAGGATCTTTTGATATCGCCGGTGATGATTTTCGCCAGAGAGGTTTTACCCACCCCTGAAGGGCCGAAAAACGAATGGAATCCCGGTGTCGTCAGTTGAAATGACACTTCTTCAAAGAGCTGGTGTTGTGCTCCGGGATAGGTGAAAGCAACCTTGTCGCAGATCAGGGACATCCTATGACCGATAATCCGCGTTAATTTTCACATAGTCGATGGAGAAGTCACAGGTGTAAATTTCTTCACAGCCGGGCCCGTCTTTCAGATCGATACAGACGGCGAAACTTTTCTCCTTCAGAACCTGCGTGGCGGCAGCCAGGGCCTCAGGTCCCAACGACAGACCATTCTTGACAATCAGCACATTGCCGAAGGCCAGATCAACCCGGTTGGGAGAAAATCGTACGCCGGAGCGTCCCATGGCCGCAAGGATTCTTCCCCAGTTGGCATCTTCTCCGAAAAATGCTGTCTTCACCAGGCTGGAGGTAGCGACGGTTCTGGCAATTTTTTCTGCATCCGCATTCTCTTTGGCACCGCAGACCCTGATGGTGATAGTTTTCGTCGCACCCTCGCCATCGCTGACTATCTGCAGGGCCAGATCCTTCAGGACATTTTCGAGCCCATCCTGAAAAACCTGTCTGTCCTGTGGAGAATCACCGTCGATCCAGGGATTTTCAGCGGCCCCATTAGCCATGACCAGCACCATGTCATTGGTGCTGGTGTCCCCATCAATGGTTATCCGATTAAAGGTCCGTTCAACGCTTTTGCTAAGAGATCTATGCAGTTCCGGAAAATTGATTCGGGCATCGGTAAAAACAAAGGACAGCATCGTCGCCATATTGGGCATAATCATTCCCGCCCCTTTGGCCATGCCCATTATTTTGACCTCCTTCCCGCCGATATTCACTGTAGTTTCGGCAATTTTCCGGACGGTGTCGGTGGTCATTATCGCCTCGGCAACCTTTTCGAAATTATCGGCAGACAGTTCGTTGACAAGTGCCGGCATACTCCGCGCAAAGGGTTCGAGGTTCAGCTGTTCGCCGATGACACCGGTGGAGGAGAGCTGTACCAAATCATCGGCAATGCCCAGCGCCCCGGAAACCAGACTGCTCGTTGCCCTGGCCACCTCCATGCCCTTAGTGCCGGTACAGGCATTGGCACAGCCGCTGTTGACCAGAATGGCCTGGGCATGTCCGCCCTTCAGCCGCTCTTTATCGATAAGGACAGGTGCCGCCTTGACCTGATTGGTGGTGAATAATCCTGCTGTTACGCAAGGGGTCTCGCTATAGATAAGTCCGAGATCCAGCCTGTCCGCATATCGTATGCCCGCCTGCACGGCGGAAAATAAAAATCCTTTAATGTTCATAACATTTCTAGTCCATTAGTCATTATTCAGCTTTTGTTTTGAATCGCGGTTACCCATCCAGATTAATTTCTCACGCATCCAACAGATACGCAAAATACATCTACCACTTATCCAGCTGATTATGCTACTTTAAAATTATCGGCACAGCGGTCACAAAACAGTAATACCTGGTTTCCACTATCATTGATAGATATTCTCTCTGGGGTATGCGGGAAAATGCAATGTTCGGCAAGCAATCCGACCATATCGGACTCAATGGAATTAGACGGTTTTATGTCATGGATATTCTAGACCCCCACGGGAATTACACCCTCTTCTCAACGCTCGTGCTGCTGGCTGATTTTTTTATCCGAATCGGCCTGTCCGTCAGGGTTATTATGCGCAAACGCCCCTACGGGGTTTCACTCGCCTGGTTGGTGGTCGTCCTCGTCGTACCTTTTTTCGGAGGTTTTTCCTATCTGCTCCTTGGTGAAAACCGGCTACCAGAAAGACGCACGGCGAGAGCAAAGGTTGCCTACAATACCTATCTCCGCTGGCAGAAAACCCTGCAGAACAGAGCGCCGGTTTCCTGGCGTAACATCAATCCCGAATGCATCCCTCTCCACCGGCAGGCCCAAACACTGGTAGGCATCCCGGCGATGGCCGGCAATAATCTGACGCTTATTACCTGCCCGGAAGAAATCCTCAGTTCGATAAGCCAGGCAATCCAGGCCGCAACTTCTACCTGCCACCTGCAATTCTATATCTGGGAGGAAGGCGGACGGGTGAACACGGTTATCAATGCCCTGATGCAGGCTGCAGCCAGGGGCGTGAGCTGTAAAATATTACTTGATTCCATCGGCAGCCGTGATTTTCTGAGGAGCGAAACCGCAGCCAGAATGCAAAACGCCGGGATAAAAATCCAGGAATCACTGTCCGCCGGCATAATCAATGCCCTGTTTTCAAGAATTGACATCCGTAACCACAGGAAACTTGTCATCATAGACGGCCGAATTGCCTTTACCGGCAGCCAGAACATGGTCGACCCCGAGGTGTTTAAAAAAGATGCCGGAGTCGGCAACTGGATTGATGTGATGGTCAAGGTGGAAGGTCCGGTGGTCGAATGCATAGCCGGAACCTTTATCAGTGACTGGTTTCTCGATACGGACGGGGAAAATATTCGCGCCGAGTCATTCCTCAAAGACATAACCATTGCCGCTGATATGGGTGCCAAGCATCCCCAGGCCGTTGCCGGAAAATCGGCAATCCAGCTTGTCCCTTCGGGACCAGGTCTGGTCCCCGAGGCTATTCACAACCTGCTCCTCACCACCATCTACGCCGCCCGTCAAGAATTAATCATGACCACCCCCTACTTTATTCCGGACGAGCCGCTGCTGGCCGCACTGAAAGCCGCCGCCCAGCGGGGTGTAAAAGTGAAAATCATTATCCCCCGACACAACGACTCCCTCCTGGTCAAGTATGCCAGCCGTGCCCGATATCAGGAACTCGCCGACGCCGGAGTACATATTTTTCTTTTTCATGGCGGCCTTCTCCATTCCAAGACCATTACCGTCGATCGTGATTTTTCGCTCTTTGGGTCAGTCAATCTGGATATGCGCAGCTTCTGGCTCAATTTTGAAGCCACGCTCATAATTTACTGCAAAGCATTCACCAAAGAACTGTTCGCTGTACAACAGGATTACCTCAGTCAGTCTCTGGAACTCGACATAGATCTCTTTTCGGCAAGAGGCCGGTGGGAAGAATTTAAAGAAAACACCGTCTTGCTGGTTGCCCCCCTCCTCTGATGATTGATGACTATACGAATCTTACTCATATCCGATATCCACGGCAACTATCCTGCCCTGCAGGCGATCGACCGACAGCTGGATGCCGCCTCCTTCGACTACATTGTCAACCCCGGCGATTCTCTCGTCTATGCACCTTTTCCAAATAAAACACTCACCTGGCTGGCCAAACACCAGGCCATCTCCATCCTCGGCAACACCGACAAGAAAGTCATCAAACTGCTTTTGGGCAAGTCGTTCAAGAAACCAGGGAAACCCGATAAACGCATCATGTACACTTCAACTGCGAAAGATTTATCGACAAGAAGCCGTCGCTATCTCCTCTCCCTGACGACAAGCTATATATTGAAGATCTTCCCCCAGGGAAAAAGCACCGGAAAGCACGCGATGAGACTGGGGATATTTCACGGCAGCCCCGCCGACGATGATGAATTCCTCTTTACCGATACGCCGGACACCAGGTTCCATGAACTGGCCGAGCTGACCAATTGTCAAATTGTCGTCACCGGCCACTCGCATACCCCCTACCACAAAACCGTGGCAAACATCCATTTCATCAATCCGGGCTCGGCGGGCAGGATGTTCGACGACGATCCACGAGCGTCCTGCGCCACCCTGGAGATTACCGCAGACTCGCTCACCGTCCACCACTTCAGGATAGACTATGATATAGCCGAAGTAGTCGCGAAAATCAGGAAGAGCGGCCTCCCGGGAATATACGCCACCATGTTTCAGGAGGGCAAAAAATTGAATTAACCTGTACATTTTGTCGATTTCTTTGCTATTGTACTGCAACAGCAAACATTTTCACCCAGGCATGCACGTTTGGCAGGACCGGTAAGGCACCAGCGACGGCTCCTGCTTCAGGTGCTCCCGGCAGCATTGAGACATTCACCTTCCCTTTCAATCGAGGAACCTCGTATGGCTAAACAGAAAGCAACAAAAAAGCAGCAGCGTCCGTCGGAAGACCCTAAAATATCGCAAGAAACCGCTGTACTGGAAAAAACGAGGCTATTGGAAGGAACCGCCTATAAAAATATCAACACCGAAAAGGGTGATGACAAGACGGCTATCTGGGTAAAAAACGAACATCTCCGGTATGAAATAGAATTAAAAAAACTCCAGATCGAACTTATGAAAATGCAAAGTTCGATGAAGGCGACCGGACAGCGAGTTCTGGCTATCTTCGAAGGACGGGATGCGGCCGGCAAGGGAGGGACTATCAAGCGGGCAATTGCTCATCTTAATCCACGGAACACCAGGGTTGTCGCCCTGATGAAACCCAATGAGACAGAATTGAGCCAGTGGTATTTTCAACGCTACGTGGCGCATCTGCCATCGGCCGGGGAAATAGTCATTTTTGACCGCAGCTGGTATAACCGGGCAATGGTTGAACCGGTCATGGGCTTCTGCACCGATGAACAAAACAAGCGTTTTCTCAAGGATGTGCCGATGTTTGAGGAAATGCTGGTGAAAGACGGTATCAAACTGTTCAAATTCTATTTTTCCGTATCAAAACAAGTGCAGAATGCCCGCTTTGAGTCACGAAAAACCGATCCCCTGAAACAGTACAAGCTCTCTCCGGTTGATAATCTGGCCCAGGAGTACTGGGATCAATACTCCATTCGTAAATTTCAGATGCTCTCGGAAACCAATCGGACCCTCTCCCCCTGGACGATCATTCGATCAAATGACAAGAAAAGGGCTCGAATCAACTGCATAAAAACCATCCTCAGCCAGATGGACTATGCCGACAAGCTTGGGGTGGAGGAACTTACCCCTGATCCTGAAATTATTGTCTCCGGCATCGACGAACTCAAGCATATGGAAGAAAACCTGATGCAGCCGGAGCTTCTGCACGGCTGATAAAGCGCCAACAGGCCGGCTGGAAAAACCAGTCGGCCTGTTGCGTAAATCTCGGCATTCCGCGTTGCCTGTACCCTCTTGCGTTAGAGAGCTAGGCCTCTTTGCCGCAGCATTTTTTATATTTTTTACCGGAACCGCACGGGCAGAGAGCATTTCTGCCGACCTTGTCTCCCTCGCGCCGCACCGGTTGAGCGAGCTCCGGTTCCTGCCCGGCAGCCATCTTATTCATGCGCAGCTGTTCCTGTTCATGACGTTTACGCCGCTCCTCCTCCATACGTTCCACATCGTCTTCGCGTACCACCCGTACCCGCATGAGGCTGGAAACAACCTGTGATTTAACCGTCTCGACCATCCGGCCGAACATCTCATATCCCTCGCGTTTATACTCGTTGAGAGGATTTTTCTGACCGTACCCGCGCAAGCCGATACCCTCTTTCAGGTAATCCATGGACAAGAGATGGTCTTTCCAATGACTGTCGACCACCTGCAGCAGAATGAGTTTTTCGATATGCCGCTGGGTCTTGACCCCATTTATTTCATCTTGGGTTTTATAGGCCTGTCGGACAAAATCAAGGGTTTTTTCCGTAAAGGATTCCCTTTTCAATCCGACCAGTTCCTCTTCCGGCCATTCAGGCACATGGTGGAAGAGTTCCCCCATACGGGTTGTAAATCCCGGCCAGTCCCATTCGGCGGAGTCCAGGCGATCCTGACAGAATTCTCCAGTGACTTCATCGACAAGATCCTCGATCATATCCTGGACAACCTGGCTCACATCGTCTTTTTCGAGTACATCCCGGCGCTGCCGATAGATAACCTCTCTCTGCTTGTTCATGACATCATCATACTCAAGCAGATGTTTCCGGATATCAAAGTTATGGCCCTCAACCTTGCGCTGCGCGTTCTCGATGGCCCGGGATATCATGTTATGCTCAATGGGTTCATCTTCTTCCATGCCCAGCTTGTCCATGATACCGGTAATACGCCCGGAACCAAAGATCCGTAACAAATCGTCTTCCAGAGACAGATAAAACCGTGAAGACCCAGGGTCCCCCTGACGACCGGAACGACCGCGCAACTGGTTATCGATACGACGGGATTCATGGCGCGACGTGCCGAGAATATGCAGACCGCCCACCTCGACGACTCCCGGCCCGAGCTTGATATCCGTTCCTCGGCCGGCCATGTTCGTGGCGATGGTCACCTTGCCGAGCTGTCCGGCACCGGCGATGATTTCCGCTTCTCGCTCATGATGTTTGGCATTGAGGACTTCGTGCTCAACTTTGTTTTTCTTCAACATAGTGGAGATTTTCTCCGATACATCAATGGAAATAGTCCCCACCAGCACCGGACGTCCAATCTTGTGCAGTTCGGCAATCTCCTTGACCACCGCCCGATATTTTGCTGCCTCGTTCTTGTAGATAACATCGGCGTAATCGATCCGGACCATCGGCTGGTTGGTCGGCATGACCACCACGTCCAGATTGTAAATCTTCTTGAACTCGGGGGCTTCCGTATCGGCGGTACCGGTCATGCCCGCGAGTTTTTCATACATCCGGAAATAGTTCTGAAAAGTAATCGAGGCCAGGGTCTGATTTTCCTGTTCGATTTTCACCCGTTCTTTGGCCTCGAGGGCCTGATGCAGGCCATCGCTGTAGCGCCTGCCCTCCATGGTTCGGCCGGTGAATTCGTCAACAATGATAACCTGATCGTTCCTGACAATATAGTCGACATCTTTTTTGAAAATGACATGGGCCTTCAGTCCCTGATTCAGATGATGCAGCTTTTCTATACTGGTCGGATCATAGAGATTCTCCACTTCAAGGAGTTTTTCGCCAAGGGCAACCCCCTCTTCCGTCAGGGATACCTGCCTGGACTTCTCGTCCAGGGTGTAATGCTCATCTTTCTTGAATTTGGGAATAATCCGGTCGACATTTTTATAGAGATCCGTGGAAATGTCTGCCGGACCGGAGATAATCAGCGGCGTTCGTGCTTCATCGATCAGAATGGAATCGACCTCATCGACAATCGCAAAATTAAAGCCACGCTGACAAAAATCAACAAGGTCAAACTTCATATTGTCCCGCAGGTAATCGAAGCCGAATTCGTTATTGGTTCCATAGGTAATATCGGCGGCATAGGCGGCACGGCGTTCTTTGTCATCTAGGCCATGAATAATCTTGCCGAAACTCATACCGAGAAAGGTATACACCTTGCCCATCCATTCACTGTCACGGGCGGCCAGATAATCATTGACGGTAACGACATGTACTCCTTTCCCCGTCAGCGCATTGAGGTAAACCGGCAGCGTTGAGGTTAACGTTTTTCCCTCGCCGGTTTTCATCTCGGCGATTTTACCCTGGTGCAGCACTATTCCACCGACCAACTGGACATCATAATGACGCTCGCCAAGAACCCTTTTACCCGCCTCGCGAACAACGGCAAAGGCTTCCGGTAAAAGATCGTCCAAAGGCTCACCCTTTTCAAGTCGTTGCTTGAATTCCACGGATTTTGCCGCCACTGCCGCATCATCCAGCGACTGGATGCCGCTCTCCAGCTCATTAATCCGGGTAATTACAGGTCGAAGCTGCTTGAGATACCTTTCATTACTGCTGCCAAAAACCTTAGTAAGTATTTTTCCTATCATCGTATCCAGCCGTTTATTATTATCGGTGAAAGCATCTTCACATTATTACAAGGCAAAAAAATCGCCGCTGATCCTCTTTGCACAAATTCACGCATGCGGATAACACTGTATTGTTGCCTATTCTGCTTCTTTGACAACCTTCTTTTCCGCACGAATCACCAGAGGACCGATTTTTTTTGCAGGCTCCTTGGCAACAACACCGTTTTTTTCGTAGGTGGGCAGCAAAAGTGACTGCCCGGCCCAGACGCCAAGCAAAAACATCCACAGAAAAAGACAAAAAGTTATCACGGCGATGCCGGCGATCGCACTCTTCGTCAACTCAAATTTGAGCTTTTTTGCCTGGGGTTTTCGCCTCACTGCCATTTGACGCAACCACCTTACATTCGATCCGGAGCGGAGAGGCCGAGCATATCGAGACCATTTTTCAGCACCACCTGCAGTGCTCTGATCATACAGAGCCTGGCCCGACTGAGGGGGATGTCATCGGTGATTACTTTGTGTTTGTTATAGTAGCTATGCAATTGTCCCGCAAGTTCCATGAGGTAAAAGATCATTTTATGCGGTGCCAATTCCAGCGCACTGCTTTCTATGGTCGCCGGAAAGGTCGACATAGTCTTGAGCAGCTTGAGTTCTTCCGGCTCAGTAAGGAGCACCGATTCGGCAACATCGAATTGCGGTTCGGCAAATCCCTTCTCCGCCGCCTGACGCAGAATGGCACAGAGCCGTGCGTGACCATACTGCACATAGTACACTGGATTTTCCTGACTCTGTTTGGTCGCCAGATCCAGATCAAATTCGAGCTGGCTATCCGCCTTACGCATCATGAAAAAGAATCTGACCGGATCGACGCCAACCTCATCCACCAGCTCGTCGACGGTGACAAAGTTGGCCTTTCGCGTCGACATTTTTACCTGTTTCCCGTCCCGGGTAAGCGTGACAAACTGATGCAGAACCACGGTCACTTTGTCCGGATCATACCCCAGTGCCTTCACCCCGGCGAGCACATCCGGTACCGTGGCAATGTGGTCGGAGCCGAAAATATCCACCAGCCAGTCAAAATTTCGCCGGAACTTCTCCCGGTGATAGGCGATATCCGGCAGACGATAGGTCGGTTCGCCGCTACTTTTGATGATGACCCGGTCCTGCTCGTGGCCGAAGGCCGTGGTCCTGAACCACACCGCATTGTCCTGCTCGTAGACATAACCCTTGGCTCGCAGCTCGGCAACCACATCATCGATATGGCCGTTTTCATAGAGGGATCGTTCATTATAGTAATTATCGAAAACAATACCCATCCGTTCCAATGTCGCAGAAATATCTTTGAAGATATGTTTTTCCGCCTGTTCCTTGAAGGGGGTGACATCCTCATGGTCTTTCAGGGAATCGCCCCGTTCTTCAATCAGTGAGCGACTGATATCGATTATATACTCGCCCTGATAGCCGTCTTCGGGAAAGGAAAATTCTTCACCGAGTAACTCGAGATATCTGGCGCGGGTTGACTCGCCGAGGACCCGCATCTGTCTACCGGCATCATTGTAATAATATTCCCGAAACACATCATGGCCGGTTGCCTCAAGTAACCTGGCGATGGCATCACCAAGAATCGCCTGACGACCATGGCCTATACTGAGCGGCCCGGTCGGGTTGGCACTGACAAACTCGACCATCACCTTGCGCTGGCCACCGACCCTGCTTTTACCAAAGGCTGCACCCTGGGCAATAATCTCCGGGATCAACCTGCGCCACACATCATGATTGATAAAGATGTTGACAAAGCCGGGCCCGGCAATCTCCACTTGGGCTACGAGATCAGTCTGCCTGGCTAATTTTTCGGCAATGATCTGGGCTATCGCCCGGGGATTTTTCTTTTCAATGCCGGCCAACACCAGTGCAAAATTAGTGGAAAAGTCACCCTGCCCTTCATGTTTGGGCAACTCAACGGTAAATTTGCCGGCCGCGCCGCCTGTCCATACGCCCTCTGCAACACCTTGGTCAAAACAGTCGTCGAGCACCTTTTTCAATTGTGAACGGATCATTCGTCTCTACTCAATATATTCTCGTTGATTATTATTCCCCAGCAGACAGAGAACCTCGTAACTGATACTGCCCATTTTTTCCGCTATATCGTCGGCGGTGATGTTCCCCGAACCCTGTCGACCGAGCAGGACAACCACATCGCCTGGCTGCACCCCCTCGATATCATTGACGTCAATCATGCACATATTCATGCAGATTCTTCCAAGAATAGGAGCAGGACAACCACGAACAAGGACATGCCCCCTGTTGGACAGTGCCCGGGAATAACCGTCTTCATAACCGACCGGCACGATGGCCAGCCTGGTTTGTTTATGCGTCTGAAAGGTATGGCCATAGCTGACCCCCGTTCCGGCAGGCAGCGTCTTTACCTGGAGAATTCTCGAGGTAAAGGACATCACCGGCAGCAGATCCGCAGCCTTCTCGTCGCCTGGGGGAACCCGACCGGCAGGATGGTATCCATAAAGAGTAATGCCACACCGCACCATATCGCAGTATGTGGCGGGAAAATTAAGCACTGCTCCGGAATTGGCAATATGACAAATACCGTTGAACCGGTTTTTCAATTCCCGGCAGGCATCGGCGAACAGTTGAAAATTGTGGCCCGTGCTCCTCGAAGCCGGATTGTCCGCTTCCGGGAAGTGACTCATTATTCCGGTGATTTTAATTTTCGGTAAACACGAGATGGCATCGATAAACATCGGCATCTCCGCCGGAAAAAGCCCCAGTCGGCTCATCCCCGAATCGACCTTGACATGGACACCGATTTCCTGTCCCAGGGCAACTGCTGTAGAGGAAAGGGCCTGGGCTGCTGCATAGCTGTAAATGACCGGAGTCAGCTGATATTGAAACAGAACCCCGGCGTCTTCTTCGGCAAAACCGATGGTCACATAAATATCACCCTGCATGCCCGCCTGCCTCAGCAGGACGGCTTCACGCAATTCAGCAACGCCAAAGTTCCTGCAGCCGGCACGTTCAAAGGCCTTTGCCGCCATCACCATGCCATGGCCGTACCCATCAGCTTTGACCATGGCCATGACCGGAACCCCTGCGCCTGCTGTCTTCTGCAGCAAGGTATAGTTCTGCTGTAACGCGGTACAGTTTATTTTTATGCTATTAAACGATGTAGTATACATAGCGGCAAAAAATGCGGAGAAGATTACTTTCTATTGAGCCATGCCTGCCAGGCGAGCCTGCTGGACAACAGCAGCGCCCAACCAATGGTGATATACAGAAAAATGAGCAGACTAATGGGAAGAAAAGAATTTCGCAAGATAACACCCATACCCATCATGCACAATACCAATATCCATGTTTTTACGGAGTATACCGCGCCAAGACAGGTCCCATTCTTCAATGTGAGGATACGGGCAATTCCGCGTCGGGCGGATTTGTCGAGGATGAAATACGCTTTAAGACTGCCGGTGAGGATCGCAGCAGATGGAATCAGGAACTGCCAGTCGCTCAACTGACTGAGTCGAAAAATACCTTTGCAAAATAACAGCAAACCAATCGTCGTCCAAAGCACGGCAGACAGGAAAAGATGGGTGCGTCTATTCCCCCCCGGTTTAAAACGAGACAGATCGTTTACCATTAACACCTCACCATGCATAAATGAAACAAGCCCATCTCCTTTGCAGGAGATGGGCTTGTTTTTAAAAATAGAAGCGCGGGTATCAGACTTCGTTTACAGTGATGGCGCCCTCAGGACAGACTTCGACACAGGTCTCACAACCAAGACACTCGTCCATCTCTACCGGCTCTGCTTTACCATCGACCATCTCGAAAACCTGCGCGGGGCATGCTGCTACACATTCTTCGTCACCGATGCATTTATCTTTGTCTACTATTACTTCAAACATGAATTACCTCCATAAATTGTGAGTGAAAAACAAGTATTCATCATACTTAGTTGGCTATCCGAACATCATTACGATCCTGTTATCAGGTGTCATATTGCATTAATTCACGGCCAGTTTTTTGTCAAGAAAAAACGGTTTACCGGTTGCCGCAAAACCATATCATCATTGGAACCGTTATTGTAACCTACTGATTACCGACGAATCGTGGTATCATGGTGCAGTATAAAAATATTTTCCATTAATTGCCGCACGCCGGCATAATTGCTCCTTCATTGAGTTCCTTACAATGCCATGAGACGAAGAGTCGCAATGCAGAACAATACACCGGGCAACCGAGCTGGTCGCCTGCTCGTTTTGTTGTCAATGCTTGCGCTGCTGCTGCTCAGCGGCTGTGCCAAGCCACCGGTTGCGAGAATAATGGAAACCACCGCCTATTGCGGCTGCTCTTCCTGCTGCGGCTGGGAAAGGGGGAGCTGGCACCTGCTCAAACTCGATTTCTGGAACCGCTACGTCAGTGCAGGTCCGAGTGCCGGCAAACCATACAGCGGCCTGACCGCCAGTGGCACGGTGCCCTACGAAGCAGAGGAGGGACTGTTCTCCATGGACTCTCTCCACCGTCCCTGGATGATCCCCATTCGTCTGGTGTTTTTCCCCTGGTATCTCCTGCCCCAGGAGGGTACTATCGCCGCCGATACAACATATTATCCTTTCGGTACCCGCATGAATGTTCCGGGCTATGGTTGGGGTGTGGTCGAAGACCGGGGAGGTGCCATCAAGGGGCCGGACCGGATTGACCTCTTTTTTAATTCGCACAGTGATGCACTTGTCTGGGGCAGGAAAAAAGTACGGGTTGTCATTGAATATCACCGATGACACCCCCGGCCCAAGGGAACCTTTGCCATTTTAATGGATTGTGACCATGCAACCACTGACTATCCTCCGGGTTTTTCTCCCCTTTGCCGCCGGCTATTTTATATCGTATCTCTATCGGGTGGTCAATGCGGTGATAGCCCCCGATCTTATCGCCGACATCGGCGTCGGTCCATCCGCCCTGGGTTTGCTCACAGCCACCTATTTTATCGCCTTTGCCTCCTTTCAACTGCCACTCGGGGTCCTGCTCGACCGGTTTGGCCCGAGAAAGGTGGCAGCCGTCCTGCTTCTTTTTGCCGCGGTCGGCGCCTTTATCTTTGCCCGGGCTGAAAGCCTTGCCGGTCTTGTCGTCGGCCGCGCCTTTATCGGATTCGGCGTTTCCGCCTGCCTGATGGCCGCATTCAAGGGCTATGCCCTGTGGTTTCCGAGAGAAAAGTGGGCGATGGTCAACGGCTTTCAGATGGCCGCCGGTGGCCTTGGTGCCCTGGCTGCCACCGCCCCGGTAGAAGCAACTCTGCAGTTTACCAACTGGCGAGGGGTATTCATGGGTCTGGCCCTGTTGACCCTTTTAACGGCAGTGGCTGTTTTCTCTATTGTCCCTGAAAAAAAAATCGCCGCCGCCGGAGAAAGTCTGCACAATCAATTGCGGGGTATCCGAGAGGTATTTACCAGCAGGAAATTCTGGCGAACCGCCCCGCTCACCACCATGTCCCAAGCCGCTTTTTTAGCCATCCAGGGACTCTGGGCCGGCCCATGGCTCAGCCATGTTGCGGGCCTTGAGCGAACGGAAGTGGCGGGACTGCTTTTCTGGATCGCTGTGGCCATGATTGCCGGCTTTATCACTCTTGGCAGCATCACTGAACAGTTAAACAAGCGGGGGGTCTCTGTCGCCACCACCGCAGTAACTGGCATGACTCTTTTCATGGTCGTCCAGCTGCTGTTAATTTTTGGCCCGACCGCATGGCATGTTCCTGTCTGGCTGGCGTTTGGTTTTCTTGGAACTTCGGGTATTATCGCCTATTCCGCTCTGTCCCAGTCCTTTCCGGTACAGTTATCCGGCCGGGTTACCACCGCCGTCAATCTCCTTGTTTTCGTCGCCGCCTTCGCCGGTCAATGGGCTATCGGGGGCATCATCGATATTTTTACCAGGGACGCAACGGCCCTCTCCCCGCAAGGCTTCGCCGTCGGTTTTTTCCTGATGCTGCTTCTCGAATTTTTGGGATTCCTCTACTATGTCCTCGCCGGTCGAAAACCAATTGACGATGCCTGAGGCGTGCTTACAATGCGCCGTGACGGCCTCTACTTTTTGATATTCTTCCCGATAATCTCTTCAGCAAAACAGAACCCATGGATAAGCAGCAGACAGTTACTATCATAGGCGGTGGACTTGCCGGTTGCGAAGCGGCCTGGCAGATTGCCGAAAGAGGCGGTCAGGTTCATCTTGTCGACATGAAACCCCTGCAGTTCAGCCCGGCGCATCGATCGGATAAACTTGGTGAACTGGTCTGTTCCAATTCACTCAGGTCAAACGATCAGACGTCGGCCGTCGGCCTGCTGAAAGAAGAGATGCAGCGCTGCAACTCTCTGATTATACGAACGGCCTACGAGACCCAGGTGCCGGCCGGCAAGGCTCTGGCGGTGGATAGAGAAAGATTCTCCAGCCGGATCACCGAAATCATGGCAGCGCACCCTCTGGTCGAAATTGATCGGCGGGAGGTACGCAAAATCCCCCCACCGGGCGACGCGCCGGTCATTCTGGCCACCGGTCCCCTCACCTCCACTCCCCTTGCCGAATCGCTCGCCGAGCTTACCGGCAAAAAGCGCCTGGCCTTTTACGATGCCATAGCGCCGATAGTGGCTGCCGATTCACTGAACATGGACATTATCTACTGTAAATCACGCTACGATGACGGCCCCGGCGATTATCTGAACTGTCCGATGGACAAAGACACCTACCTGAAATTTATTGACGAACTTGGCAAAGCCGAGTGTATGCCCCTGAAAGACTTTGAGGATGTCAAATATTTTGAAGGCTGTCTGCCGGTGGAAGTCATGTGCTCACGCGGGGTCGAGACCCTGCGGTTTGGGCCGATGAAACCGGTCGGTCTGGCCGATCCCAAGACAGGAGAAGAGCCGTACGCGGTAATCCAGCTGCGCAAGGAAAATCAGGCCGGAACCACCTATAATATGGTCGGTTTTCAAACCAAGTTGACCTACCCGGAACAGGAGCGGATTTTTCGACTCATCCCCGGTATGGAGAAGGTCGAATTTGCCAGATTGGGATCGATCCATCGCAACACCTTCGTCCTCTCTCCCGAGCTGCTGCAACCAACCCTGCAATTCAAGATCAGGCCTGATCTGCTGCTGGCAGGACAGCTCTCCGGCGTTGAAGGCTATGTGGAATCGGCCGCCATGGGGCTGCTGGCAGGAATCAACGCCGCTCGCCTGATAAAAAATCAACCGCCCGTTGTGCCCCCGCGTGAGACCGCGCTTGGCTCGCTGATCTTCCACCTGACGGAGAGCGACCCAGCTCGCTTTCAACCATCGAACATCAACTTCGGCCTCTTTCCAGCCTGGGAGAAAAAAATAAGAAAGAAATTCCGGGGACAGGAACGGGCGGAAAGGGCCTTGGCCGCGCTCGAAAAATGGCAGCTGGAAAATCTCTTCTAGAAGAGACATTGCCTCTTAGTTCTTTGTCGGGTTAACCTTGGTCCGATACCGGACGCTCGGTGAAACCCCAATAGGGAAAATCCAGGTGATAGTCGGCAACGCGCCCCGGGCTATGTTCCCTGCTCGCCACCAGCGAAAGGGTGTTTGCTTTTCCGGCAGATTGATCCGGTTGACCATTTTTCAGGGCCGGGCGGTGGAGGACCATGGCGTTATCGGCACTGTATTCGATATCCCCGGATCCTTTGAACATGCCAAGATGGGGTTCTTCGAGGTAGGAGCCCCCGGCGCCCCGGGAAAGTTCCGAGATAACCAGAAAAGACACCTGCAGCTCATCACGAATAGATTCCATCTGCCGCAGCCAGGCATCTATGCCGGTGCGCCTCTCGGTAAATTCGTTAAACGGCAGTTTATGCAGACTGTCGATGACCACGACGGTGTAGTCACTTCTCGTTTCATGGCGGATAAAATCGATATGTTTGCGCATCAATTCAGGGGTTACCTTGCGATCATTGATTACCCGCCAGAAAAAAAACATTTTCTGCAGTTTTCTCTGTGCCGCCTCAAAGATTTTTTGCTGCTCTGCCGACAACCGCTGCTTCCGCAATTGGTCGGTTGACAGCCGCGCCAGGCGACTCAAGGTGCGCTGATAGATTTTTTGCCGGCCGTTTTCAAAGTCATAGTAGAGAACCGGAATCTTCCTTGAGGCCATTTCCGAGGCAATCTGGATTAAAAAGGTCGATTTACCAACCTTCGGCGCCCCGCCAATGACATTGAGTCCATGAATACCGCCAAGAGCCGTATCCAGGCGGGAAAACCCCGAGGAGAGATTGAGGTATTCCTCCCCCTGCTCTTTGGCCAGAGTGTGTAAAAAACCATGATATTCCCGCAGGGGTGAGGCAAACGGTGAGAAGGCGCGGGACGCCTTGACCATTTCTCCGACCTGTGCACCGAAGGTTTTCCCTGCATCCCTGGCCAGCTGCCAAAGAGTATATTGCCTGGGACTCTTTTCCGGCCAGGCAAGGATTCTCGCCTTGTAACCGATTTTTGACGCAAGATTTGCAGCACTCTTCTGTGATTCCAGGGTATTGGCGCAACAGATAAAGACTGTTTTCAGCTTATCAAACAGCTGGGCGGGAAGTTTTTCCAATACGTTGTAGTGCGACACGGCCACGCCTGGAAAACCGAGCTGCTTCAAGGTCAGAAGATTTTCCTCCCCCTCGCAGAGAAACAGGGCTCCATTTTCACACCGGGTCATATCCTGAACATTAAAGAGAGTAAACGGCTCTCTGCTGAATTGTTCATTTCCATGCCAGAAGAAGTCTTCCGTCTTCTCCGGATAGACACAGCGGGCGGAATAACAATTGCCGTCGTCCTGAATATAGGGGTAGACGATATAGCGACCATTGAAACCCACCTGCATTTCCACAAGGGCAGCCTGTGTAACACCACTCTGCTCAAACTGCCTGTAGACAGGCTCGCTTATCCGGTCCTGGAAGGCACGAACCTCTTCGTTGATATTTTTCACTGGAAAATCAAATTGTTGTAAAACGGCCTGCCGATCCTCGTCATAATCCGGCACCTCATTGAGCGAGATGCCGGCAAGATGGGCAAACCAGAGTGGAAATCCGCCGGGAACACAGCGATTGAGACAGCGAAAATACCCATGAAAGAAACTTTCCCGGTTTAAAAAAATGACCAGGCGACCGCTACCATAGCCATGTTGTGTGCAAAAAGGACACTCGGTAACGAATTTTTCCCGCCACTCCCCCGGCAGGTGTTTGAGATAGAACCGGGAAATCGGATCGTTCCCGGCAGCCAGTCGAAGCTCTGAAGAGTTGGATTCAGGAGGCTGGCTATATATCTTTCTGGTCATTTACTCGGTCACCGGTGATTCCTCACCCATCATGCTCACCACATCATGCAGCACCTTGCGATCGATGACCGTATCAAATTTCATATGCAGAGAATAATCGTTCTCCACGGCGTAGGTGTTTTTCACGGCCAGAATATCACCGGCAAGGGTGATACCAGCTGGTACGTTCATGCCCTTCGGCAGTTGCAGCAGCATCTTTCTTCCCAGCAGTAAACGGGCATTTTCTTTTTGCGAGATCCGCAGCAGGAAAGAAAGGCCACCTTCGGAGATATCACAAAGTTCGGCCATAAAACCGGTACCGATACTACGCCCACGATCATCGAGCAGTGTTGTTGTCGCCCTGCCGGCGATCCGGTAGCGCTTGTATTGCCGCCGATCAGTCGAGGTCCGCTTGATGAAGTCTTCGATATTTTCAAACCTTTTACAAAAAGCCTGTAATTTTGCGCCCAGACCCGGAAAGTCCTCTGCCCATTGCACCAGGGCATCCAGCTTCAAAACGGATATTTCCGCCGTTCCAACGGCGGCCACTGAAACGGTCCACACCGAGGCTTCGAAAAATGCCCCTTTCCCGAAAATCTGCCCTTTTTCCATGGTGTCAACCAGGACTTCACTGCCCTGACCCCCAAAATAGAGCTTGACCTTTCCTGAGTTGATGAAAAAGAGCGAGCTCTGCAAAGCCCCCTGATTGACGATAATCTCCTCGTTTTCATAGGTTTTATGTTTCAGGGCGTGAGAGACGGCGCTGAATTCATCCGTGGTCAGAATATCATACAAGTCGCTCCAAATCTCCAGATGGCCTTTATCAATCGCAGCAATTTTCTCCCGATCAATAATCTCGGCGGCCAGAACGATAGGACCAAGAGCCGTCGAATCGATCTCGGCAAGCCATTCCCGTAATTTCTCCGCCTGAACAAAATTACGCAGACGAGCAGCCCTTTCAATGAGTTCAAGCAGCTGTTTTCCCGCTGTTTCTTTATCCCCGCGCGCAAGATGGCTTCGGACGACCTGTTCTTGCGGTAAACCAGTGATAACCCGCTGCATTACCGCTGTCTTGCTCATTTTTGCCGCCTGTTTCAGGGCATTTTTCCGCAGCTGGCTGGCCTGGATATGCTTTTTTCGGGTTTCCTGCAGCTCGTCTTGTAAAAACTTCAAGGCCTTTTCCGCCGCGGACCAGACCTGTTCGGAAATTTTCTTCGCCGCCCGCTGCCCGCGTGTCTGGAGAAAGGCATCGACCCCCTTATGCGCCACGGGATAGGGACATCGACCGAGCGTTTCCATTAATTGCAGCAGCAGATCGTTACGGTTTTGTTCGCTGAATTGTTCATGGGAGGCGAGCAGGTCAACCAGTTTTCCGGCCACTTCGGCATCACAGGAGTTGGCCAGCGCCCCGACAATCTGAATCTTTATCGACTCGGAGGATTCTTCCAGAGCCCTTAGCAGCACTTGTTTTCTGTTTCGTCCAGCTATCTTGTAGAGTGTGAGAAAGGTCTCCCGCTGCACACGGAAATCATCATGGCGCAGGTAGGGCAGAATGTTCTCGGCATCTTTTTCTGTACCGGTCTCACCGAGCAGCTTGATCAGATTCCGTTTGCCGTACCAGGGCATATGTTCCTGCAGTCGCTCGTGAATCACCTCAGGTAGGAAATGCGGATTGCCGGTGAGAAGATCTATAATTTTTATACGATCAGGCGCATTGCCGGTATTGATAAGGGATTCAACAAGGAAACGAAGCACAACCGGCCCTTGAAGTATCAGGCGATAACTGAGCCTTTCATCTTGCGGAGCTGCAAGGCACTGGGCAAGCAATTGCGGCAAATATGCCCGACGAATTCCTTTGTCCTGCACCTTGGCCACTATGCCCTTTATTGCAGGCGAAAAGGATCCCTGACCGGAGCGAATCTGATGAAAAAGACGGAGTATTGCATCGCCACGGTCGTTTTCTCCGTCCTGCCAGCTCTTTTGCATCACCTGCTGCAAAAGGGCAAATGCCTTCTCCAGCAGGGCATCCCCATACCCACCTTTCCGAACCTCTTCCATGAGCGGTTTGAGCAGGAGATCGACGTGGCTCCATTGCCCGGCTGCAAGAAAATCCTCGCCGATAGTGATGATACTTTTCAACAGTAATTGCCGAACGTCTTCAGCCTCCGTTAGAAGAGATGCCGTCAGGCGGCGCAGAAGTATTGCCACCTCTGCCTCCCCGGTTTTTTTCTGTATTTGTCGCACCGCATGCGGCAGGTAATCAACCAGCTCCTCACTTTTTAACAGGCTGGTATTTCCCTGCAAAAAGCCTTGGATACCGGCCTCGAGGCGGCGTTTTTTCCTTTCTTTCTCACCTTCGTGAATAATAGTTCTGGCCTTTTCAGCACCAAGAAAATGTTTTCCTTTTTTGCTGTTCATCAGCAGCATCAACGCCTTACCGAGGCACTGCACCTGGGGTGAATCAGCGCCGCCGACACGTCGGGCTTTTGCCAACTGCTCTTTAAAAAACCGTATTATGCCGGCTAGCTTCTCCGTGCTTAGGAAACCAACCAGCCCATCATAGAGCGTGCTGGCAAAAGTATCAGGCCCATCAGAATATTCCTGAACCAGTAAAACCCCCAGGGCTGGTTCCTTAAGATTTCCATCCAATACCTTGGCCAGCCCCAGTGCCACTTCCGGTCGCCTGTCCTTGGCGATCAATGCCCCGGCCTTTGCCAGCATCAAGGGAAAATCCGCTGATACGACAATCATCTTTTTCTTTTGCGTATCCTGCAAAACACGCGCTGCACCGGCCGCCAGAATATCAATTGCCGTTTCCGTGGTGGCCATTTTTTTCTGCAGCTCGGATTCTATGACAGGTCTGGTATCCTTGCCAAAGAGACAGGCCACCAATTCCGGTCGCACCGCTGCCGGTTTCCGAGTCGGTGGTTCATCTGCATGGCCTTCAACGGGGGTGTTTTGGTCGGACTCTCCGCTCTCGTCGGGAAAATAACTGGCCAGACCAAGGCTGGTGATATACTCGAGCCCCCCACCCTCATTCTTGATTTTTTCAACGGAGGCGTTAAAAACCTGAAGGAGCTGGCCAAAAGCGAAGCGGTCCATCTCGGAGCTGACAACCAGCTTCGAGAGGCCAAGCAACCGCAACTGCCGATAAACAACCAGGTTTGCGAAGGAATCAACCGTTTCCTGACTCAAAGGCTGCCCGCAGAGAAACGGCATTCCGCCTTGCAGGGCGTACTGCAAGTCCCCATACTGCCGCAGATAGAGTTTCATACCTTTATACCCTCTATCCACTGCGCTGGCGACCTGCGGGGCTTCCGGGGGATACAGCCTGCTCGTGACAATGGTATTGTTGAACGACTTCAGTGCTTCAATATCTTTACCCTGCTGCTCTATCTGGTTCATCATCTGACACCGCTACAAAGAACATCTTTGACAAACTTGACCGCAACCATCCTCGCTCACCGGGAACCTTTTTTAAACAGAACTGTTTTCACTGTCTTGAAAATAACCAGCAGATCAAAACCGATTGATACATTTTTCATATAGTAGAGATCATATTCCAACTTCCTCAGCGCATCCTGCTCTGACGCGCCATACGGATAGCAGACTTGAGCCCACCCGGTTACGCCCGGTTTCATCTCATGACGAATGTTGTAATAGGGTATTTTCTGGACCAGTTGATCGACAAAAACCTGACGTTCAGGACGGGGACCGACCAGACTCATCTCTCCTCTGAGTATATTCCAGAGCTGGGGAATTTCATCTATTCTCAGGGTGCGAATCACCTCTCCTACCCGGGTTACCCGTTCATCATTTTTTTTGGCCCAAACTGCCCCGTCTTTCTCTGCATCCTGTCGCATGGAACGAAATTTTATTATTCGAAAAGGTCTGTTCTTCTGCCCGACCCTTTCCTGAAAATAGAATACCGGACCAGCCGAATCGAGTTTAATCAAGATGGCGGTTACCAGAAGAACAGGCAGGCTGACTATCAGGAAAATAAAGGAAAAGCAGAGATCAATCAGCCTTTTCACATGATATTTCCAACGACTGAGAGAAAATCCATCGGAGTAAATTATCCAACTCGGGGCAATTTTCTCCACCAGAATTTTCCCGGCAACCCGCTCATAGAAAGTCGTGCTCGGCTCAATGGTTATCCCTTGCATTTTGTAATATAAAAGGGTTTTTACCGGGGTTGCTCCCCGCCCATCATCAAGAGCGACAATGATTCGTTCAAAATCACGTCTAAAAAAGAGCTCCTCGAAATCCTCTAGCGTTGGCCGAACGGGTGCTCCATGGGGGTTATACTCCGGTTCTTCTTCTCCGACAAAGCCTTTTACCCGGTACACGGAATCCTGCACCCCCTCTATTAACCTGGCAATGTCCGATGCCAGCGCTCCGGTTCCAACCACCAGGATATTCTGCACGAACATGCGTTTCCGCAGAATGAGATAATAGGCCCCCCGCCAAAAAGAGACCGACAGACAAATTACCAGATAGCCAACCCAGAAAATCCGCGCGGATATTATCATGGACGGGACCGAATAATAGACTACTCCTAAAATGATACAGCCAACGCCGAAGGCCTGGGTCATCCGGGTAAATGTGTCCGGCAGCGATACCTCATTGCTAAGATCATAGAGATCAAAAAAATAGAGACAGAGCTGAAAGATAAGCGTAACCAGAAAGGCCCTTGCCGCATTAGGTACAAGGTCAAGAAAAAACGGGCTGGTGCCCAGCATGGCCCAGTCCACAGCCAGCAGGGATAAAAAAATAAGCCCCGCTTCGCCTAGAAAAAACACAATCGTCCTTACAGGATAATATTTATTGAAATAGGTCGGCATTATTTCAGTCTTATATTTTCTGGATTTTCAAAAAATTACAATGTCAGTATATGCTAAATCGAACTCTACACCAAAATTTTTTTAGAAAAATTTTGGTTTCACACTCAGGCGTCAAGGCAACCGGGTGAACCCGGTGCAATAACACCATTTGCCAGTAAAACCTCTATCAGCTCGTACAGCGGCAAACCAACGACATTCGAGTAGGAGCCTTCAATTGATTTGACAAGAAAAATACCTCTTCCCTGAATACCATAGGCCCCGGCTTTATCTAGGGATTCTCCCGCAGCGACATAGGCGCGAGCCACCGCTTCAGAAAAATCGGCGAAAAAGACCCTGGTCGTAACCAACCGGACAATCTGCACTCCACGGGCTCGATGACTAACACAGAAACCGGTTTTCACACAGTGTTCACGGCCGGCGAGGTTCATGAGCAAGGCAACGGCTTCACGTTCATCAGCTGGCTTGCCGAGAATTTTATCCCCGAGGCAAACGATGGTATCGCCGCTGATCACCCAATAGTCGGAAAAGTCAGCGCTTACCACGGCAGCTTTTTCCCTGGCCATTCTCAGCACAAAGTCCTGGGGACTTTCCTGGTCAAAAGGCTGCTCGTCAACAGCTGCGGTTCGAACGGTAAAGCGTATGCCCATCTCTTGAAGATACTCCCGCCTGCGGGGAGATCCGGAGGCAAGAATAATTTTATCTTGGTTATGATACATTTTTCCCACTAACCTCTGATGGCATAACCGCCATCGACGGTGATCACCTGGCCCTGAATCATCGTTGATAAATTACTGCAGAGGAACAAGGCAATATCGGCGACATCCTGTGCTGTGGTCAAACGTCCCAAAGGCGTCCGAGCCATGGCTGCGCTGAGAATTTCATCCCGATTCGGAAAATGCTTCAGTGCATCGGTATCGACGGCACCTGCACTGATGGTATTGACATTGATTCCCTGCGGACCTAATTCTACCGCCAGATGCCGGACAAGCGATTCCAGCGCCGCCTTTGATGCCCCTACCGTGGTGTAGTTTTCTATGGCTCGAACCGAGCCAAGGCTTGAGACGGCCATCACCCGACTTCCACGCCGCATCAAAGGAAGTCCTTGCTGCACCAGCGTCAATAACGCCCTGGCATTGATATCCATTGCCCAGTTCCAGTGGCGTTCCGTCAACTCCAGGGCTGGTTTTAACACACCTGAAGCGGCATTGCTTACCAGGATATCCAGGTGGGCAAATTCCTCGTCAATAGCGGCAAACATCTTCTTGACGTCTTCACTCTTCGCAACATTGGTTTTGACTAGAAGACATTTCCGGCCTAATCTTTCTACCTCTGCGGCAGTCTCTCCCGCATCCTTTCTATGGCGGACATAATTTACGATAACATCAGCGCCCTGTTCCGCCAGGCGAATGGCAATGGCCCGGCCAATTCCCCGGGACCCTCCGGTAATGAGGGCGACTTTTCCGTGCAAATCAAACATGCAGATCCTTATGCGTATTTTTAAATTATTTTCCTGGTGACCAAACAATGCGCTGTTTCTGTCCGCTCTATCCCAATCCCCTTCAGCCGGAACCGTGCAAAAGCACTCTTTTCAGTAATCCTCGTAAAAATCGAAGAGGATTGAAGCGTATGCTGTTCAAGGTGCCGGGAGGCATAAATCCTGAGCCAAAAAAATCCTGTGGCGAAAGAAGAGGAAAACAGAGATTGTTTCTATCGCTGCCGTCCATCCCTCTCGCTG
Organism: Desulfocastanea catecholica; assembly: GCF_054657295.1. NCBI lineage: Bacteria > Pseudomonadati > Thermodesulfobacteriota > Desulfobulbia > Desulfobulbales > Desulfobulbaceae > Desulfocastanea > Desulfocastanea catecholica. The sequence continues at coordinate 63,906 of NZ_BAAHYZ010000009.1, read as the reverse complement.
CAGCAAGTCGCCAAAGAGGACTTCTGTTTCGGTTCAACTGGAGAAGATCGAGGAGAGCGGTGTCCAGAGCCACGGGGCAGCGTGCCGTGGCCAGGCAGTTGAGAGTCAGCGGGCTGCCGTCAAGTGGACCGGATCCGTGCATAACCTCTAAGCCGTCCGCCAGATGCAGTTGACAGGGAAACAGCGACAGGAGATCGAGAATGATTCCGGCAAACAGGTCGTGACCGTCGCCATGAACCATGTGCAGCATTGCCTTGTTAACCCCTTTTATGACGCCGAACATGTTTTTCACGGCCATGGTGACAAACATCTGATTATGGGCCTTAATTTTCGGCAGCCCGACAAATACATCGCAGGCCAGCGCCTCCCTGGCAACAGTAACGCAGCAACCGCCGGGCAGCTTCATCCGGACCGGGGAGACAAAATCAACCAATTTCACGTCGAGTCCCTGCAATGCCGCAGATATCCCTTGTTTTTGACAGACCTTTGCCGCACTGCCGAAGGCCGGGGAATCCCCCACCAGCACTTTAGCCCCCTGCTCAAGGAACCACAAGGCGGCTGCGGCGACAAAGCCGCCATGGGTACAGGCGAGCCGAGGGCCACCACTGCTGATAAGATTCGGCTTCAAAAGCACTTTTTTTCCGTAAAGTGAACCAAACGGACCGATATGTTTCATCGATACATCAATGTACTCGGCGAGAACAAATCTGTCATAAAAGTTGCAACGCTGCAACACCACCTTATGGGATGTGGTCTTCATGGAAAAAAGATGATGTCTGCCGATATGGTCGATGAAAATAGAAAAACCGGACCCTAGCAGGGGGGTCCGGTTTTTCCAGGAGAAAAGAGAGAAGAGATAAAGCATAAATAGTATTGCATATCATATGCCATTTCTCATCCAATCACGTTAAACCGTAAATTCAGCACATTACAAAGGTGACTGCAGCCAAATCCAGCAAAAACCATCCATCGGTGTTCAGTTTTTTATACTTTATATCAAAAAAAGCGTAGGAGCATTTCCTCTTAAGAAAAGATTACAAAGAGATAGCTCGACTAATTTTTTTAACAATCAGGTACTTACTCTTGCAATTACGGTTTAAAGGTGATTATCCGAGTGCGGATAACATCGGCGTTCTTCTCAATTTGTTCAATAACCACCGGTGGAACCGGGGATTCGACATCGATGATATTATAGCCGACCTTACCGTTGGACTGGTTCAAATAACTTGCAATGTTCACATCATTGTCACCGAAGATATTTGACACAAAGGCAATCATTCCCGGAACGTCTCGGTTAATGACAATTAATCTCGAGTGCGCTTTGTCGCTTGGCGTCGATTCGATATTCGGAAAATTGACACTGTGCGTTACATTGCCGTATTTCAAATAGTTGGAGATCTCTTTCACCGCCATGGTCGAGCAATTTTCTTCTGATTCCGAGGTGGATGCGCCCAGGTGAGGTGTTGTCAGTACCTTTTCGTGTTTGACCAGGGCCGGACTGGGAAAATCACAAAGATACGCTTCGAGAAAGCCGCTGTCAAGCGCATCGATAACTGCCTGTTCATCGACAATTGGTCCCCTGGAATAATTTACCAGTACCGCCTCTTTTTTCATTCTGGCGATAAATTCGGCATCGACCAGATTACGTGTCCGGTCGAGCAAGGGCAGGTGCAGACTGACCACGTCGGCATTGCCGACGGCGTCGCCCAGATTGCGACAGATTCGAACCTCCGGGGACAGTTGGTGGATATTTGCCAAAGACGGGGCAGGGTCAAAGCCGTTAACCTTCATATGTCTGAACACTCCACCATTGGCCAGCCGCACGCCGATCTGACCGAGCCCGACAACGCCCAGGGTCTTCCCTGCAATTTCTTCTCCCTTATAGGCAGCCTTGCGTGCCTCAACCTCTTTATTAACCTTATCAGGTTCTAAGGTGGCAAGGGACTTACAAAATTCGATCCCGCGATATATATTTCGCTTCCACACGCCGACCATCGGAAACACCAGGTCGACAACCGCATTGGCGTTGGCGCCCGGGGTATTAAAAACACAGATACCTCTTTCCGTCGCCCGATCAACATTGATATTGTTAGTGCCCGCCCCGGCCCGGGCAACGGCGAGAAGTGTTGGATAATCGTCAACATTGAGGGGCGAACTGCGCAGGACAATGGCATCCGGAGTTTCTTCCTCTGCGGAAACTGTAAATTTCTCGCCGAACAGCTTCAAACCCAGTTTGGAAATATTGTTTATTTTCTTAATCTTATACACCGGCATGCGACACTCCTTTTTTCTGATTGAGAGTTTTGTTCGTTTTCAGCATTGGTTACAAGGCCAAACAGTTGCTCACTATATAACGACTCGACCGAAGGTCAACTTTTTTCCAGTATTTCTTTATTTATCCTACAAGATCATGACATTGCAAAACAAATGCAATGAATTCTCACGCTCCTGCAGAATACACAGACAGGGCCGGGCACAATTTGTCGATAGCCCAATTTCCGTTAGCGCTCCCTGCGAAATTCGTAAAAAATAGGATTTTCGGAAGAAATGGTTACGTGTATTTTTTTGGTAGACACCGGCCATTTCCGGCGGCAAGGTCTGATACAGGACGGACCTTGTCTCTTCCGGCTGTTCTATATTACTGTCAACCTGCAGACAAGGGGGAAGAAAACGAAAGCCGCAGCGAAGCCAGTCATATCGGAGAAGCTCAAGGATCAGCTGCCGGTCCTCTCGTTTGGAGGCCAGCTCAACCAGTTTCGTGCACATCAGCTCCTGGGTCGCCGCCAACTGAAAAAAACCGTCGGCACGGCAGCGTGAGAGCAGCTCATGAAAAAAAACAAAAATATCTTCCTTTCGTCTGCGCAAGTATCGCCAAAGAGAAACAAAATAGCGGTTATTATGAAATTTTTCCACACCTTCGGAAAACCAATATAAATCCCCGAGGGTCGGGTGATCCATCCATCTCGTTTGCAGGACAGCATAGGGCGGCTCGTTGCAGTGCACATAGCCGAATTCATCGGCTCCTTGACAGATGGGCGTATCCGGCAGTATTTTCAACAGCCCCATCTGGATATAGTGGGCGCCCATGGCGAAAACATCCCGAAACGATTGGGCGAAGCTGACAGCAGTTTCATGGGGCAGACCAAGGATAAGATCAACATGGAGATGTATGGTGCCGAGACTGACCAGCCGGGCAATGCTCCGGTGTGCTTCGACCGGATCCACCCGCCTGTTGACCGCCAGCAACGTCTGTTCATTGGTTGACTGGATACCAAGTTCAAACTGAAAACGCCCAGGTGCCAGCGTCGCAAGAAAATCGCACATCTCCTCGGTAAACCGATCGGGGGCCATCTCGAAATGAAAGAGTGTCTCCCCGCCCTCGGCCGCGAGAAACCTCCATATGGCCAGGGCCCGGTCAGACATATCATTAAAGGTCCGATCAATGAAGCGGACCACCTTGGGCCGGTGGCTGAGTATATCGCGTAATTCCTCTTGTACCGTGTCAAGTTCCTTGTGATACAACCCTTTTTCCGCCGCCGACAGACAGTAGGTGCAGCTGAACGGGCAGCCCCGGCTGCTTTCGTAATAAATATGCCGATTTTGCAGATGTCCGGAAAAATCCTCCGATCGATAGGGATAGTCAAAACCTCGGTTCTTCATGGCAAAAAATGAGCCACGGTAGCGGGACCGCAGGCACCCCGCCTGCAGGTCGGGATAAAATTCCGGTTCGACTGCTTCAATCTCACCCAGCACCACGGTACAGATATCCTCGCCTTTGTTCTCTGCGCAATTGAGCCGATCCCCCAGTACCGAGGCCTGCGGCCCGCCGATGACCACCCGGCAGTCAGGGAGGCAGAGACGCAGGTCACCGGTCAATTTCTCGATCAGACTGCTGTTCCAGATTGCCGCTGAAAAAAAGATGGCGTTGGGACGCTCCTCACTCAGGCGAAGCAGCATCTCGTAGTAATTGTCATTGATGGTAAACTGCAGCAACTGGCAGTCGATATCAGGACAATTTTTCAAGAGCTCATTGCGGACATAAAAAAGCGCCAGACACGAATGGGTAAACCTGGCGTTGAGACCGACTATTTTTATCTGTTTTTTGTTGCTGTTCACCGGTAACACCTTGTAACCACAATAAAGTTGGAATTATTTTTAGCACGATCGGACTTTTGACATTACTCTATACCGGACCGGAAGGGAAAAATGGCCACCGGGGCATGCACCCCGGTAAGTAAGCACATTCATTTATCATGGAATAGGTCACATGACATATATTTTTGATCACCTACCGACCGCTATCACCATTGTCGTTGTTGTTTTCTGCAGTTATTTTGCTTTACCATCTCTGGCAGCGGCAGTGCAAAACAGCAACTACGAGCTGTCCCTGTCCTTCGTCCCTGAAGAGGGCCGGCTGATCGGTACCAGCAAGATTACCATTAAAAAAGGTGAAAAACTTACCCTTTCATTATACGGCCTCGAGGTAACCGGCTCCCTGCTCCAGGATGAAAACGGCAGGGAACATGAACTCCTGCCGCCCGGTGATGTGCTCATTCTTCCCGCGGCAGAGACGAGACGCACCCTCTACCTTTCGTATACCCGAAGCATCGACAAAGATTTTGACAACCTGATCAGCCCTAACGGGATTTCCCTGTCCAGCAACTGGTACCCGCTGCCGCAACAGCCGATGCGATTCCAGGTTACCGCCATCCTGCCCGATCATTTTTCCGCAGTCATGGAGGCCGACAGCTTTCCACTGCAACAACAGGGCAACACAGTCTCGGCAACTTTTTCCAAACCGGTCACCAACATCCACTTTAATGCCGGCCCATACTCCATGAAAAAACAGCGCGTCCGTGAAGGTCTGGTGGTCTATACAATGTTTTTTAAAGAAGACGCCGAACTTGCCGACGGTTACCTCCAGGCAGCGGCAGACTTTCTCAGACGTTATGAAAAAGAGATCGGCTCCTATCCCTATAACCACTATGTTATCGTCGCCAACCGACTTCCCACCGGCTACGGCATGCCGACTTTTACCCTTCTCGGCCAGATGGTCCTGCGCCTCCCCTTCATCAAGGAAACCTCCCTTGGCCACGAAATCGTCCATTCCTGGTTCGGTAATGGTGTAGAGGTCGACTCGTCGGAGGGCAACTGGTGTGAAGGTCTGACCGCCTTTCTCGCCGACCATGCCTTTCGCGAGGAGAAAGGTGAAGGGGTTGCCGATCGCCTGGAGAGTATTACCAGATACCTCAGCTATGTGCACAAGGAATCCGCCATTCCCCTGGCCGCTTTCACCTCTGCAAGCCATAACCAGCCGATGGCTGAAGCACGGCGAGCAGTGGGCTATAACCGGGGAGCATTGCTCTTTTACGAATTACGCGAGAAGATCGGCAAAAAGGCCTTTGCTGACGGCATACGCCTTTTTTATGCCGATTATAACGGCAAACAGGCCGACTGGAGCGACCTGCAAAAGAGTTTTACCATCACTTCAGGAGGTGACCTGGACAGTTTTTTCACCGAAAGGCTGACCAGAAGCGAGATTGCCGAACTCGGTGTCGAAGAGATCAAAATCGATCACGCCCGGAATAGCCCCATTCTCTCTTTTACCCTGGTCCAGCAATCGGCGGAGCCCTTTTCGCTGGTCGTGCCGATCCGCATTGAAACGATGTCATCGACCATTGAGGTAAACAAGGCGATTACCGAGAAAAAAAACCATATATCCATTCCTCTTGACCAGGTACCTCTGGCATTTACTGTTGATCCCGATCATGCCTTTCTCAGGCAGCTCACTGTAAAAGAGCTGCCCCCCGTCTGGTCGAGGTTCATGGGCGCGGAAAAAAAGCTGGTCATCCTTGGCAAGGAGAGTGACCGGGACCTTTATCAACCATTTCTCGATACGCTGGATGAAAAAGGGCTGCGCATTACCACCGCCGCAGAAGTCAGCAACCTGGAACTGAGTGAACATGATCTGCTCTTTCTTGGCCCCGACCAGGCGCCGGCCAGAGGGCTTTTCGGCCGGGCGGATCATGCAGAAGAAGGCTTCACTGTCGATGTACGTCGTCATCCCCTGAACCCCAATCATGTGGCCGTTCTGGTTTCCAGCAGTGCAAAAGAGCAGACTGCAGCTCTTGCCCGTCGCATCGGCCATTATGGCAAATACTCCTACCTGACCTTCAAAAATGGGCGGAACGTGACCAAAAGGATTGAACCGACGTCTTCCGGACTCCGGTTTGTCCTGGAGGAGCTGCCTGCCGGTGGCGCGACCTCCGCTCTGGCGCCTTTTGCACGGATCGTCGAAAAGCTTGCCGCCGCCCGGGTGGTCTATGTCGGTGAGACCCACACCTCCCTTGCCGACCATCTGCTGCAGCTGCGGATTATCGAGGCCCTGCACAGAAAAAACCCAAAAATTGCCATCGGCATGGAGATGTTTCCCGCCTCCTCCCAGGCGGCGCTTGACAAATATACCTTAAGCGGCGAAGAGGTTGATGAACGCACCTTTTTAAAAGAATCCGATTACTATAATGTCTGGCGATTTGATTACCGTTACTTCCGGGACATAATCAATTTTGCCAGGAAAAACAGGTTGCCGGTCATCGGCCTCAATCTTGACCGCCAGATTGTCTCCGAGGTCTTTCGCTCAGGCGGCACCGACACTTTGTCTCAAGAGGTGCAAGAAGACCTGCCCAGGGACCGAAATCTCGATATGCCCGGCTACGGCGAGCGACTCTCCTTTATGCATTCGGTACATATGCAGGGCAGTCACGGCAGCGGCGCGGTAAGCGGCTTTATCCAGGCCCAGGGACTATGGGACGAGACCATGGCGGAAAATATCGTCGCCTTTCTCACCAGCCATCCGGAGTATCAGATGGTGGTCCTGGCAGGCTCGCAGCATACCCGCAAGGACTCGGGCATACCGCCTCGAGTGCTGCGCAGACTGCCGGTAGAGCAGGCCTCGGTGTTGAATATCATTAACGAGAGTGCTCCCACCGACCTGGCGGCGGTGGCGGATTATTATTTTCTGGCAGCTCCCGCGGAACTTGCCGAAGCGCCAAAGATCGGTATCGTCCTTGATACAGAGAAAGCTGATGGCCGAAGCTTTTTGAAAATCAGCCGGCTCAGCCCCCACGGCAAGGCGGCGGCCGCGGGACTGCTGGCAGGTGATGTGCTGCAGCAGGTCAATGGATATCCTGTGTCCGACATGGCTGACCTGCGCATTGCCATGCTTGACGCCAAGGCGGGTGAAACCGTAGACATCAAGGTGGTCAGGAGCAAAGGCGACGAGGGCGTGGAACTTCTTTACAAAGTCGAACTGACTCTCCCCCCGGCCCCGCTGCCGCAGCCGTAAGAGAGAGTCGCATCGCAACCGAAACAAACATTGAAGAATCAGTGTCATTCGTGGCTGTAATCCGCTATAGTAGCAACCGACAATCTGCTGGTGCTCTTTGGTCTTACTGGAGTGTCGAGCTGGAAATACCATCAAATTACGGATATTTTTTACCTGAAAACCTTTGCAAAAGGACAATCTATGTATAGAATCTGCACTCTGTTGGTATTTATTTTTACTTTTATACTTTTATCTGGAGAATCAGGAATGGCAAAAACAAAACTCAAAGATGGCCTGTACGCAAATTTCGACACCGCCAAGGGAGAAATACTCTGCAAGCTTGAATTTGAAAAAACCCCGCTTACCGTAACCAACTTTGTTGGTCTGGCCGAAGGAACGAAAGATCTCGGTGGCGGCGCCAAGGCTAAAGGTGACAAATTTTACGATGGGCTTAAATTCCATCGTGTCATCCCCAACTTCATGATCCAGGGCGGCTGTCCATTGGGCACAGGTACCGGCGGACCGGGCTATACCTTCCCCGACGAGATTGATCCGAGCCTGACCCATTCCGGCCCGGGAATTCTCTCCATGGCCAACGCCGGACCCGGAACAAACGGCAGCCAGTTTTTTATCACCCACGTGGCCACCCCATGGCTTGACGGCAAGCACACAGTCTTTGGCCATGTTGTCTCGGGCCAGGACGTAGTCGATAAAATTGCCGGCAATGACCTCCTTCATTCCATTGAGATTATCCGCGTCGGTGCCGCCGCTGAAGCCTTTCAAAGCGACCAGAAGGCCTTTGATGCCCTTCTGGCAAATTTCGAAAAGAACCAGCGGGACAAAGAACTCGCGGCACTGGAAAAAGAACAGGCTCTGATTGATGAACAATGGCCGAAAGCCGTGACTACCCCCTCCGGGCTCAAATATGTCGTTGTTGAAGAAGGCAAGGGAGAAAGCCCGAAAAAAGGTGCAATGGTCACTGTGCATTACACCGGCAAACTGCTGAATGGCAAAAAGTTCGACAGTTCCTATGATCGTAAGCAGCCGATTGATTTTCCGGTGGGCGCCGGCCAGGTGATCAAAGGCTGGGATGAAGCCCTGCTCGGCATGAAGAAGGGTGAGAAGCGTGTTCTGATAATTCCCCCTAGTCTCGGCTATGGTCCGTCTGGTCGTGGTCCGATTCCGCCCAATGCAATCATGGTTTTCGATGTTGAACTGGTGAATTTCCAGTAAAGTCTCAGGGTGGAGTTGTGAAAATTAAAAGGGGGGTAGCGGAAATTTTGTTCCGTTACCCCTTTTGTCATTAACCGAGTTTCTTCAGTTCTCCATTCAAAGCCCGATTTCTTCAGAAATTGCCTGCATGGCGCAAAGGCTTAATTCGCAAAACTCGGCCAGCGGAATGCCCGCCTGTTCACACTCAGCGATAACCTCACGGTCAGCCCCTCGGGCAAAGGCCTTTTCCTTATAGCGTTTTTTTATCGATTTGGCTTTTACCGCAGCCAGTTGTTTGGCCGGATTGACGAGGGCTGCGGCAATGATCAAGCCGGTAACGGTCTCCCCGGCGGCAAGGGCATGATGAAAGACGGTGGTGCGCTGCTCCCCGGGCCAGGCAGTGGGGTTATGCAGACGTATGGCCTCAATGATCTCCGGATCAAGCCCCTTGTCTTTCAGGATGGCCACCGTCTCGGAGGTATGGGTGGCCAGATCGGGGTGGCTTTCGGTATCCAGGTCGTGGAGCAGGCCGGCAAGACCCCACTTGTCCTGGTCCTCCCCGAGCCGCTCGGCCATGGCCCGGAGCACCGCCTCGGCGGCCAGTGAATGATTGACAAGGTTCTGATTTTTCAAATGCGTACGGACAAGTTCCAGTCCCTCTTCCCGGGTCAGGCCATAGGTCATGCTCTTTCCTCCAATGAAAGTTCCAATGCAGCAGCAATATGAAAAAAATCAATACTTCAAACCAACGCGGTCGCGGACAACATCCAGGGTGACAACCGCCTTCTCCCGGGCCTTTTCGGCGCCCTTTGCCAGGATAGCCCGCAACATCGCCGGGTCGGACAGATACTGCTGTTTCTTCTTTCTCGCCTCACCAAATTTATCGTTGAGCAAATCCAGCAGTTCAAGCTTCAGATAGCCGTAGGCGGCCCCACCGTTGACATAGAGATCATGAATTTCCTGCATCCGGGCAGGTGCGGCAAACAGTTGCATGATCTTAAACAGGTTGCAGCTGTCCGGATTTTTTGGCTCCTCGACCGGTGTGGCATCGGTTTCGATAGCCATAACCCGCTTTTTCAACTGCTTCCCCTCGAGAAAAATAGGGATGGTATTGCCATAGGACTTGGACATTTTCTGACCATCTATGCCGGGTATGGTCGCCAATGTCTCACTGATTGCCGGCTCCGGCACGACAAAAGTCTCGCCGTAGTGATTATTGAATTTAATGGCCAGATCGCGGGCAACTTCCAGATGCTGTTTCTGGTCTTTGCCAACCGGTACCTGCTCCGCCTGATAGAGCAGAATGTCGGCGGCCATCAGCACCGGATAGGAAAAAAGCCCGTGAGTGGCAGTAATTCCTTTGGCCACCTTATCTTTATAGGAATGGCAACGCTCGATAAGTCCCATCGGGGCGAGAGTCGAGAGGACCCACGTCAACTCACACACCTCCGGTACATCGGACTGCACCCAAAAGATACATTTGTCAGGATCAAGGCCCAGAGCCAGAAAATCGGCGGCGGCTTCGAGGGTTCCGGTGGCAAGTTTTGCACTGTCGTGCACGGAAGTAAGGGCGTGGAGATCGACAATAAACACATACAGTTCATCGCTCTCCATATGAGAAATCATGGTTTGCATCATACCGAAGTAATTGCCGATATGCAGCTGACCGGAAGGTTGAATACCTGATAATATTTTCATGACTGACTGCCTTTTGTCTGTTGATTTAATGCATAAGAAAAATTCTGAATTGTTTCCCGTTGACCAATAATGACGGCCGATATCATACCTTAAAGCACAAAAAAAAGGGAGGAGGGAAAATATTTTCCCCTCCTCCCTTTTTTTAAAAGTGTTACCGGTTACTTCACTTCTTCGAAGTCGGCATCGACAACATCATCATCGTCTTTCTTCTTGCCACCGCCACTGGCATCGGCACCGGCTGCTGCGTCGGGATTCTCCTGCGCCGCCTTGGCGTACATCAATTCGGCCAGTTTATGAGAGGCCTGGGTCAAAGCCTCAACCGCGGCTTTGATGGCATCTATGTCATCACCGTCTTTTACCTGTTTGACATTGTCGATCTCTTTTTGCACGTTGGCCTTGGTTTCAGCATCAACTTTGTCGGCGAGATCTTTCAGGCTTTTTTCGGTAGCATGCACTAAGGCATCGGCTGAGTTACGCGTCTCGACAAGCTCTTTGCGCTTCCTGTCTTCATCGGCATGCAGCTCCGCATCCTTGGTCATTCTTTCAATCTCTTCCTTGGTCAGGCCGGAAGAAGCGGTAATTTTGATCGACTGATGTTTTCCGGTTCCCAGATCCTTCGCCGCGACACTGAGAATTCCGTTGGCGTCAAGATCAAAGGTAACCTCGATTTGCGGCACCCCACGCGGGGCGGGTGGAATATCAGTCAATTCAAAACGCCCGATGGTCTTATTGTCCTGGGCCATTTCCCGCTCGCCCTGGAGAACATGAATGGAAACCGCCGGCTGATTATCCGCAGCCGTCGAGAAGATCTGACTCTTTTTGGTCGGCACCGTGGTATTTTTTTCGATCAGTTTGGTGGTTACTCCACCGAGGGTCTCTATACCCAGGGAAAGCGGCGTAACATCGAGCAGCAGAACATCTTTGACATCACCCCGCAGCACACCGCCCTGAATTGCCGCACCAATAGCCACGACCTCATCGGGGTTCACCCCTTTGTGCGGTTCTTTGCCGAATATTTCTTTAACTTTTTCCTGAACTTTCGGCATACGGGTCATACCGCCAACAAGAATAACCTCATCAATATCGGATGCGGAAAGGCCTGCATCTTTTAGCGCGGTCTTGCAGGGTCCAACAACACGCTCAATCAGATCCTCGACCAGATTTTCAAGTTTGGCACGGCTCAGCTTTAAATTGAGGTGTTTCGGACCGGAGGCATCGGCAGTAATAAACGGCAGATTAATATCGGTCTCCTTGGTCGTGGAGAGCTCCATTTTTGCTTTTTCAGCCTCTTCTTTCAAACGCTGCAGTGCCATTTTATCAGATCTGAGGTCAATGCCCTGCTGCCGTTTGAACTCATCGGCCAGCCAGTTGACGATCCGCATATCAAAATCTTCGCCGCCGAGAAAAGTATCGCCGTGGGTCGATTTTACTTCAAAGACACCGTCACCGATCTCCAGAATGGAAATATCAAAGGTACCTCCACCAAGGTCAAAAACGGCGATTTTTTCCTCACCTTTCTTGTCGAGACCGTAGGCAAGCGATGCTGCCGTCGGCTCGTTGATAATGCGCAAAACATTGAGTCCGGCAATCTTTCCTGCATCTTTGGTGGCTTGGCGCTGTGAATCGTTGAAATAAGCGGGAACGGTAACAACCGCATCGGTTACTTCTTCGCCCAGGTACTCTTCCGCGGTCTGCTTCATCTTGGTCAGAATCATCGCCGAAATTTCCGCCGGCCGATACACCGTGCCATCAACGTTTACGGCTACGCTGCCATTGCTGCCCTCAACAATCTTAAACGGACTGATTTCGATGGAACGCTTCACCTCAACGTCAGAAAATTTTCGTCCGATAAGACGTTTTATCGCATACAGCGTCCGTGTTGGATTCGTTACCGCCTGACGTTTGGCAACCTGCCCAACTAATCGTTCATTGTTATCAGTGAAGGCAACAACGGATGGAGTTGTTCTGTTTCCTTCAACGTTGGTAATTACCTTTGGTTCGCCCCCTTCCATAATTGCCACACATGAGTTGGTGGTACCCAGGTCAATTCCAATAATCTTACCCATCTTCTCTCTCCTTAAATCATTCTCAGCGGATTATCTATCCGTTCATCATTCTTTAAACGTTCTGTTAATTGCTCTACCCATGGTAGTGGCAACCTCTTCTAAAGTTGTCATCTTCCCTTATTTGTCAAGAGATTGACACTGTTTTCAGTATTGCTTACCCTTCGGTTTTTTCATCTTTTTTTCCTGAAGAGACAACAACTTTGGCGGCTCGCAGCAGCCGGTCCTTGTAGGAGTATCCCTTCTCAAATTCGGTGAGGACATGATTAGCCGGTACGCTGTCACTTTCGGCCATCGTCATTGCGTCCTGATGCTTGGGATCAAACGGCTTGCCGACAGTCTCTATCGACTTTACCTCAAACTTTTCCAACGTGGCAACGAGGCTCTTCAGTGTCAGCTGAACACCTTCGAGCAAGGCAGCCAGATTCTTCTCGGCAGGAACACCGTCAACTCCTCCCTGCGCAAGAGCACGCTCCAGGTTGTCAATCACCGGCAGGATCTCCTTAAAGATTGTCTCCCCAGCATATTTGAGGCTCGCTAATCGTTCACGCTCCATCCGTTTCTTAAAATTTTCGTTTTCTGCAGCCGCACGCAGCATTTTATCGCGAAGATCGGCTATTTCTTGCTTCGCGTCAGCGAGTTCTTTTTCCAGGTCCCGCTCCACCTCTTCCCCCTGCTCTTCTATTTCAATGGTTTCCTCGGGGGTTGTGGAACCGCTTTCAACCTCAACAGCAACTTCAGCGTCCTCCTGAAGCTCTTCGTTTCGTTTCTCTTCGCTCACCCATTTCCTCCCTTTGTCAGCAAATTTCAATTCTCGCACCGGGTCTTAGTGACTTTCGCTTCATGACACACAGACCACGCCATATTCAAACTTGTGCCAACAATAAGTAGCTGGTTTTTCCTTGTCAAGTAACGCCGAATCATTAATAAACCGCTATCATACCATTACGACTCTTCATATCTGTTCAACTTGCTCTGCAGCGTTTTCCGAGTGATCCCCAGCCTCCTTGAGGCCTCACTCTTGTTGCCCGCAGTGTCGATGAGGGTTTTGAGGATAAGCTGTTTCTCGGCATCAAAAAGAGAGACGGGCTCGGGTGCCTCCAGCGCATCATGGCCGGGAAGTTTTTTTTGTATGGACAGCGGCAGGCTTCTTTCCGTCAATTCAGTGCCACGCATCAGAATGATCCCCCTTTCGACGGCATTTTCCAGCTCCCTGACATTACCCGGCCAGTTGTACCTGGAAAGCAATTCCATGCATTCGGAGGTTATCCCGTCGAGAACCCGCCGGTTTTTCTCGGCGAATTTACCGGCAAAATATTCCACCAGCTGGGGAATATCCTCTCGCCGGTCCCGAAGAGGCGGCACGGTCAGCATGACCACGTTCAGTCGATAATAGAGATCCTCACGGAACCTGTTTTCCGCCACTTCTTTTTCGAGGTTTCTGTTGGTCGCGGCGATGATGCGAACGTCCACCTTGATCGTCTCTTCTCCACCGACACGTTGCAGCTCCTGTTCCTGCAGTACCCGCAGCAATTTGACCTGCATGGCCTGCGAAGTCTCGCCGATCTCATCGAGAAACAACGTCCCGCCGTCGGCCTGGACAAACTTTCCTTCCCGCTTTTTTTCCGCCCCGGTAAAGGCGCCTTTTTCATGGCCGAAAAGCTCAGACTCCAGGAGACCTTCAACAAGCGCTGCACAATTTACCTTGATAAAAGGTTCTTTTCTCCGCTCGCTGTTCGCGTGCAGTGCCTCGGCGACAAGTTCCTTGCCTGTCCCTGACTCGCCATAGATCAGCACCGTCGCCTCGGTCGGTGCGACATAACTGACCATCTCGAGTAATTCGAGCATTGGCGGAGAACTGCCGATAATCGCCGTTTCCAGCTTTGGGCTGCCGGGTTCCACCTGCTGTTTCTTGCTGCTCACCTGATGATGATCGACCGCACGCAAGAGGGCCAGGCGCAGGCGGTCGAAATCAAGCGGCTTGGTGAGATAGTCATGTGCCCCTTGCTGGATAACCTCGACTGCATCATCAACGGAAGAATACGCGGTCATGATGATCACCGGCAGACTGGGCTGCATGGCCTGAATGCGACTGAAGGCCTCGCGTCCATCCATCCTGGCCATGCGAACATCCATCAACACCGCGTCGTAGTGGTGTTTTTCGACAGCGGCCACCGCCGTGCTACCGTCGTCGGCCTCAACACAACGCCAGCCCCATTCCTGCAGCATTGAGCAAAGCATATACCGATGTACCTGGTCGTCATCGACTACCAGAATCGTTACCGGATCTTTTTTCACCGCCACCGTGCTCCTCCTTTATAGAAAAAAGCTGCTTGTTGCACTTTCATAAGGTATAGTCGTCTTTGTTCATCTTTCTCTGGAAATACATATGCCTGACATTTCAATAATCGCCGTTGGCGGCACCATCGACAAGGTTTATTTCGATGCCAAAAGCGAGTATGAGGTGGGGCCGCCAAACATCGAAAAAGTGTTGTCGGAACTCAACCTTTCTATAAGCTACAGCGTCAATTCTCTGATGAGAAAAGACAGCCTTGACCTCACTGCCCTGGACCGGGCCCTGATTGCTGAAACGGTGGCCAAAGACCCATGTGACCAAATCCTCATTACCCATGGAACGGACACCATGGTGGAAACTGCCAGGGCACTGACCAACATCGGTAAAAAAACCATCGTTCTCACCGGTGCGCTGGAACCCGCCCTTTTTAAAACCAGCGATGCGGTATTTAATATAGGCTGCGCTCTCGGTGCCGTCCAATCCTTGCCTCCCGGTGTCTATATTGCCATGAACGGCAAGGTCTTTGCTGCCGACAAGGTGTGCAAAAACCTTGAAAAGAACAGATTTGAAACCACCGGATAGAAAGATCACCGCACCACTCGGAACTTTTTGTCGACGCAGTCGAATCGAGACCATTTGCCGCCTACCTTTCAAAGGTATACAGGAGATCTGCGCCGGTTGCTTCTGAAGAACTTTTCGTTTCCACCGAGAATCCATGAGTGAGATCGTATCGCACCCGAAACTGACCGAGCTGGTTGAATACATTCAGATCATAGCCAATATAAAGATTCTTGGTGACCTTTTTGCCGATGACCAGTGACACGTTTTCCTTTGAACTGCTGCCCTCGAGATGTAAATCATCAAGCATCAAGAGGTTGCCGATCCCCTGCACAAAGTCCAGGCTGCCTTTCACTCCCAGGGTCACTGCTGCCGCCTCGAGAAGACTCCCTTCCGTCGGGGTGGAACTGGCGAAGGAATGACCAACGATCATGAGCGACAGAATCTCCGCGTCCTCCATAAAGGGATTGGAAAAGAGACGGTACTGCAGGTCCTGAGCCAGGCCGCTGATGTCCACCCCGACAGTATATCCTTTTCCCCGTGCCTCCTCATCACTGACCTTGATCTGTGCTCTGACGTCAACACCGGGATTATCGATGGGTCCACCGCTGAACAGCATTCGCCCCCGCATAATTTTCAGGGTCCGACCGTAAAGAACAAAGTTTCCCTCGATAAGATCAAGGTCGCCCCTTCCGGCGAAAGAATCGTCCGGAGTAGTGTAGACCCGCAGATCGCCGTCCAGTCGACCGGTCAAACCATAGCCATCGATACGTACGTCGTCGCCCAGTCGGACTTTGATATCCAGGGTAAAGGGTAAACCATCCAGCCGTTCTTCCCTGGTGCCGCTGACGAGAATGACATCCTCGGAGGCACTGATCGAATCTCTCATCTCATGCGGCGCTATCAGTCCATGAGGCACGTCGATCGTCCCTTTTATCTCGGCTTTATCGTTGCTGAAAGTCAACAGCACCTCGGGATTGACTCGAAAAGCATACTCCGGAAGGTTGACCAAAAGAAAGTTGCTGCCCTTGATGGTCAATACACCTTCGAACCCCTGATCCCCATAGAGCAGTGTGCCGACGGCCGTCACCTGTCCCGGGCCCGACGTTGCTCTGGCGGTGACCTGGGCCGTCTCTTCCCCCGCGGCAACGGACAAGACGATATTTTCCAGGGTAATACCCTGATAGGGGAGATTTATGCTTCCATCCCGAAGAGTTATTGCCCCATAGAGTTTCGGTTGGCCTACCGTTCCTGCCAGGGTTAATGCATTGTTTATCTTTCCTGTCGGTTCGACACCGTAACCGGTTAAGACTCTGAGCATGTCGAGGTCAAATTCTTTCAACTCCAGGTCACCACGCAAAGGCAGAGAGAGTATCGGCACGGAAAAATCACCGGCACCTTCGACCTCTGCGGCCAGGACAAGCTGACTGCCGTTGCGCATGCGGAGGTTAAAATCTGCCTGCAAAACGCCATCGGTCAACTCCAGGGCCAGCACGGAATCATCAAAATGAAACGAAGCCGGCTCGCTCTCCTCGACCTCCACCGATATATCGGCTGTCGGTACTCTGAACTCGGCCTTGGCGGAGATTACCCGGTGACTGTTGCCTTTGGCGGCAATCTCCGCATGGACGTTTCCGTTTACCGGGACAGGGATCAGTTCCAGCTGCTCGAGCCAATTCAGCGGTACCGAGGAAAGCTTGCCCTGCATTGCCCATTGTCCTTCTTTTTCCAGCTGGACATCGCCATCGAGACAAACTTCGCTCTCACCGTTTTTCAGGCAGAACCTTTTCAGCGAAACGCCATCCCTGCCAGCCGTCATCGCTGCTTTTTCTTCCTGGCGCCAGACACCGAACTCGCCGGCTGCCCATTGAAAATGAGACAGTTCTCCCTGCCAGGCTTGCCGATAACTTCCACTGGCCCTGAACGCCAACTTCCCCTTGGCCGTGGATCCTTCGACGACAATGTGATGCCTGGCCAGGCTACCGTCCAGTTCAATGCGACCTTTATCAATAAAAAAGCCACCCAGGGACATGCCCTCGCCGAAAAACGACCCAGTCAGCTGCCCATCGCCTGTCAACATGGTCTCGATCTCTCCCTGCACCCGATCAAGACTGTATTCCCGGTAGCGCAGCCCGGTGCCCTGAAGGTCTGCATCCAGATGGGGCGCATTGCGGCTGCCCTGCAGGCTGCCCCGAACAAGTAAGCTTCCTTTACTCTCCGGGAGAAGGGTGCCGATATCCGGGGAAGAGAGTGAAAAATCGACGGCCAGACTCTCTCCAGCCCGCCCATTGACTGCCAGCTCCGAGGGCCCGATCCGCAGCGCCAGCCCGGTTGTATTGAGGGTATCGCCTACGAGGCTGATCTTGCCGCCGCCCGAGAGTACATTGCCGCGCAGCGTACCGGACACGTTGTCTATGTGAAGCGAGGCCTCCAGCCCACCATCTGCCAGTTTACCCTCGGTTTTCACACTCCCATTGACGCTTCCGGGAAATTCTTCATACAGCCAGGACGGGTCAAATTGATCTAGGCGGATTTCTGCCGACCAGTGCGGCTCGTCAGCCCAGGAGAACAAACCATTTTCAATGGAAGCGAGGCCCGCGACCTCACCGCTTCGAAGGGTCAACCCATCGGTATGCACCTCGGTTTCCGTAAGGAAGACATTGCCGCTTGCCGCGACCTGATGATCACGCAATACACCATCCAGCTCAGCAATTTCAAAAGAGGCGACAACGCCATGTTCCGTAACATTTCCCTTACTCACCAGCATTGCGTTGAGTCGGCCCTGCAACTCCTCGCTGATAACCGAAGGATCAAATCCTTTGAACAAAAACCGCCCTTCCCAGGAAAAAATATCCGCCCAGGAAATTTTTCCACCAGAAACCTCGGCCGAGCTCTCTGAGCTGTCAATGCGCAGTGACTGAAAATCAATACCCAGAAAATCGCCGGCAAGATCGCTGACCAGGTGCATCCCGTCAAGCGTATCCCAGCGTCCTTCGGCCTGCACATGGCCCCGGTAATTGTCGAAATTGCCGGTAAAAGCTGCTTTTACCGTGGCCAGTTCGATCTTTGGACAGTCCTCGATAAGAGCCGACAAATCGACATTATTCGCCTCAAGCTGCGCTGTCCACTGAGGCTGTTGCAGAAGATTGACCAGATCTGCCTTGACGCGGATATCGCCGGGACTCTGTATGTCAAGCTCAACATGCGGGTCACTGAGCGGGCCGGTTGCCGACAAGATGCCGGCCATCGGATGAAACCCAAAACCAGCCAGATGCCATTTGCCCAGCAAATCCAAAGACCAGTTGCTGCCAACGTCGATATTCCCGTGCAGCGCCAAGCCGATGTCCGGGCCATGCAACTCAAATGTTTTGACGGCTAAGCGACCCGCATTGCCCTCGAGGCCGGCCAGAAGCCTGTCAACGCTGAACCGCTCGGTTCCATCACTGTCTCTTACGGTTAGCTTGTTCACGACAAGGCCGTCTACCAGAACAGCAACAGGCAGCAAAACTCGGGGCAGCTGGACAACAGCATTGTCTGGTGCGTCAGCCGGGTCGTCTTTTAAAACGATGTCCACCCCAGTCGCAACGATCTTGACAATATTAAGCTCGGCCCTGAGCAGGCTGCCCGGTCGCCAGGAGGTTTCCAACCGATCCACCCCAATATCCGCACTGCTACTTGCTAATCTAAGGTTGGTCAAAGACCAGTTTCCGGACAGCCTGCCCTCGGCCTGTCCAATAAAAACCTTGCCGGCGGTAAATCGATTGATACCTTTTTGCATGGCTAGCAGACCGGATTCCGTAGTGAAAATGAACACGAAACACGCCGACAGAAGCAAAAGAAGGGAGACGAGGAAGAAGGCGGTTCGTTTCACAAATCTCCTCCGACGGTGAGATGAATGCGAAGAGGACTGCCATCCTCGGACAGGCCGGAGGCCAGATCCAGTCGTATCTGCCCAAAAGGCAGACGAAAGCGAACTCCTGCCCCCACTCCCTGCCTGAATTCGAGAGACAGATCGTCAGTTGCATTTCCTACGTCCCAGAAACCGGCAAGACTCCAGTTTTCCGCGACAACACGCTCCAGTTCAATACTCCCGACCACCAGATACCGGCCACCGATGACCGCACCGGACGAATCCTTCGTCCCTATGGACTTATAGCTGTAGCCACGGATGGTGTTGTCACCACCGGTATAAAAACGCAATGATGGCGGCAGGGAATCAATAGAATCAACGACGGTCGCGCCAAGCGAACCTCTGCCTATCACCCGCCAGGCTTTCATCGGTGAGATGATCGCCTTGCTGCTGATCATCGCCTGAAGAAAGTTGACATCGGAGACCAACCCTTTCACACCACCAAGAAAACCCACCGATACCTGCAAGCCTCTTTTGGTATACAGCACATCATCGGCCCAAACCATACCGGCTTTTGCCGAGGGAACCAACAGTGTCGAGTCGCCGCTGGTATTGCCCACGTCGTACACCTCGTCGCGCAGTTCCAGACCGCCACTGAGATTAAAACGCGGCCCGGAATATTCGTGAGCGACCGCCGCAGTAAGAAGTTGCGTGTCTGTGTCATCCCATTGTTTATCCTGGTAGCCGAGACTATATACCAGCTTGTTATAGCGGGGATCGGACTGCGGAATATCGTAGCGCAGCGAGACAATATTTTCGAGTTCGGACAGCTGGAAGCCGGCACTGGCTTTATGCCCCCGGGAATTATACAGCCGGTTAGACCAGTCCACTTTCCCCCTGATACCGGTATCAGTGGCATAGCCTAGACCCAGGGTGTATTTATTGAGATGTGCCGGAGCAGTCAGATCAATATCCACCGGGACACGGAAATCGACGATCTGGTCGGTATGCCCCCGCACCACCACCCGGCTGAAGTAGTCGGTCCGGTAAAGAATAGACTGCAGTTCGAAAAGTTTTGCCGGATTATACGGATCACCCGATGTATACGGCAGGTATCGATTGAGCAGGTCCGGGTCGAGGATCTGCTGGTTGCTGGTCGTTGCACCAAAGAGATACTGGCGACCGCTGTCCAGAACCAGCCGGACAGCGGCAGTATTGGTCTCGTGGTTTATGCGCAGGGCCCGCTCGGTAAAAACCGCATCGAGAAAACCCTCGCTGAGCGCAAGGTAGACCAGTTTCTTTTTCCCCTGCTCATAGGACTCCTGATCAAGAATTTCGCCGACCTTAACCGGAAACGTGGTAATGGCCCGCAAAAGCTGCGCATTATTTTGCCCTTGCCCGGTCACCTGCAGCACGACCTCCCGGACAATCACCGGTGGCCCTTTGTCAATTGTGTACTCGGCCTGAAAGCTATCGCCGTCCTTTTTCAAACTGCTGCTGATCATCGGATTATAATAGCCGAACGGGGCAAGGGCAGCGCCGATATCCTTTTCCGCCTGTCGATGCAGTCGCCTGACAGCAATCGGCGTTAATCGTTCACTGCCTTTCTGCAGATTGATGGCCAGACGGGCCATGACATTTTCATACAGGGGCCCGCTCACTCCTGTTACAGTAACATCAAGGGTGACTGTGGCCGAAACCGTCGTTGCACCAAGCAGCAGCAAGGCGCAGAGAAAGAATAGTATTCGACAAGACAGGGATGGTAGATTATGACAAGGGAGCAATTCAGAATCGAATCGTCGCATATGCCGCGTCCGTTTCAAGTGCATACATGCTCAACCTTGCCTGGTGGCAACATAAAAGATGGAACCGAAAACAATACACATAGAAAAGATAGTCAACGGAGGTTACGGTTTCGCCCGCCTTGCCACGGGACAGGTAACTCTCGTTCGGCAGGTGTTGCCGAACGAGACAGTCATAATAACCACAGAAGAAGCGAAAAAAAACCATCTTTTTGGCAAAGTACAGCAAATCCTTGAAGAGCATCCGGCCAGAATCTCCCCACCCTGTCGATATTACGGCCAGTGCGGCGGGTGTGACCTGCAGCATTGCAACTATGCAACCCAGCTGGTTATAAAAAAAGACATCGTTGCCGATCTTCTTCGCCGCCAGAGCGAGGAAGCAGTCCGTTCAGCGATTGACCTCCTCGCCTCTCCCCTCCCATCCCCCGCACCATTTGCCTACCGGCAGCGCATCCGTCTGCAGGTAGGTGACCGTGGCCTGGTCGGTTTCCACCGCTTTCGCTCGCATGAGATTATCCCCATTGAGTGCTGCCTGCTGGCCGGAGCATCGATCAACAAAATCATCACCGTCCTGCAAAAGCATGATGACGGGCGCCGGCTGTGCGAGCTGTCAACGGAGGTAGAGCTGCAGGAGAACCCCCTGACCGGAAAAACTGTCTGTATCTTTCATTTCAGAAGAAAAGTTCGACCTGCCGATGTGCAATCGGCTAAGCGCCTGTGCACCGATGACGACGAAGTGGAGCGAGTTTTTTTTATCGGCACGGATTTTCCGATCACCGGTCCGTATTGGGATAATCGGACAAAGGACCGTGATTATACGGACAACACCTTCACCGTACAGTATCCGCCAGGCACCGCAACCCAGCAGCCCGTCGAACTTTCCTGGGAAGTTGGCGGATTCTGTCAGGTCAATCTGGCCCAGAACAGACATCTCATCAACACCGTTGTTGATCTCTGCCAGCTCACAAAGAGCGACACGGTGCTTGATCTCTACTGCGGCATGGGCAATTTCTCCATCCCCCTGGCCAGGGGGGCTAAGGAAGTTTTCGGTATTGAGGGCCAGGCTTCGGCCATCCGCAGCGCGGAAAAGAATGCAGCCCATGCCGGCCTGACCAATTGCCGTTTTCTGAAAAGTTCGGCGGACCGCGCGTGCCTGGAGCTTGCCGAACAAGGGCGGTGGTTCGACTGTGTCGTCATCGATCCCCCCCGGCAGGGCATACCCGGCCTGGCCGATCGGCTGGCGGCAGTCACCACCAGATGCCTGGTCTATATTTCCTGCGATCCATCCACCCTGTGTCGGGACCTCGGCGAACTGACCAGCGAAGGTTTTACCATCAGCAAAATCCAGCCTGTCGACATGTTTCCCCAGACCCACCATATCGAAACCGTGGTTCTTTTGCAGAAATAACCCGGGTCGCTGTCATTTATGAGGGAGTAGTTGCAAAGCGCTGCAAGATAGCCTATCTTAAGGCAAGTGACGCGGGAGCTCGGTACAACCGGGCTGAGAGGGGTTTCAACAATAACCCGACCGCCTGACCTGATCCGGATAATGCCGGTGGAGGGAACAGTGCGACATCTCTAGCCGTCTCCTGCCCGGAGGCGGCTTTTTTTTTGGCAGTTTATATGACTTTGGAGGTGTTTATGAACAGGATATGCCTCGGTGCATCGGTATTGGTCTTATCACTCGGCATAGCTCTCACCAGCGCGGCTGCAACGGAAAAAGCCATTACCCTCATGACTCATGACAGTTTCAACATCGGCAAAGAGGTGATTGCCGGCTTTGAAAAAGACAACGACGTGAAAGTCCGCTTTTTAAAATCCGGCGACGCCGGGGCCGCCCTGATACAGGCTATTCTCTCCAAAGACAATCCTCTGGCCGATGTCTTTTTCGGGGTCGACAACACCTTTTTTTCCCGGGCGCTCGATGCGGACATTTTTCTGCCCTATGCATCACCGCTGCTCGCCGAGATCCCCGCCGCCCTGCAGCTCGATGAACAGAACCGCCTGCTGCCGGTCGACTACGGCGATGTCTGCCTCAACTACGACAAGCAGTGGTTCAGATCCCATCAGCTGCCTCCCCCGACCGATCTCGCCGACCTGGTCAAACCTGCCTACCGGGGCTTGACCGTGGTTGAAAACCCGGCAACCTCTTCGCCCGGCATGGCCTTTCTTCTGGCGACTATCGGCCGATTCGGCGAGGATGGTTATCTCGATTTCTGGACAAAAATGCGCGACAACGACGTGATCGCCGCCAATGGCTGGGAGGATGCCTATTATGGCCATTTCACTGCCGCCTCCAAGGGCGACCGGCCGATCGTCGTCAGCTATGCATCCAGTCCGCCGGCGGTTGTCCATTATGCGGCAAAGCCACTGTCCGAAGCCCCCACTGCCGCGCTGGTTGCCGACAACACCGCCTTTCGTCAGATCGAATTTGTCGGCATCCTGAAAGGCACCAAAGAACTTGAGCTGGCCAAAAAACTTGTCGACTTTATGCTGAGCAAAGGTTTCCAGGAGGATGTCCCGCTGCAGATGTTTGTCTTCCCGGCGAACAAGAATGCCCAACTGCCGGAGGTTTTTGTCAAACACGCCGTTGTCGCCGACAAACCGGTAACGCTCCGCCCTTCGGCCATTGAAGCCAACCGCGACAGCTGGATCGAGGCCTGGACGAATGTCGTCCTGCGCTGATCGACAAGCGACCAGAACACCAGGTAAAAAAGGGAGAACATGACGTGCAGCCGTCTCGACCTCTGTTCCGCTGGGCAGTGTTCTCCCTGCCCTTGCTGTTCCTGCTCCTCTTCTATTTTTATCCGCTGGGAAAAATAGTTCTGCTTAGCTTTCTGCCGGACGGCAGCTGGGACCCGGCCAGACTCAGCAAGCTGGTCGACTCGCCCATCTACGGCCGTATTCTCTGGTTCACCTGCTGGCAGGCAGCCCTGTCCACTGTCATCACCCTGGTGCTGGCCCTGCCCGGAGCCTATGTTTTTGCCCGGTATCGTTTTTTTGGCAAAAACCTGCTTCAGGCATTGATGACCGTGCCCTTCGTGCTGCCCACCGTCGTCACCGCGGCCGCCTTTCGGGCCTTGCTCGGGAGCCACGGTTTGCTCAACACCTGGCTGATGAGTGGCTTGCAGCTGGCCCAGCCTCCGATCAACATTGATCAGACGGTGGCCTTTTTCCTCCTCGCCCATGTTTTTTACAATTACACCCTGGTGCTGCGCATCGTCGGCGGATTCTGGGCCGGACTCGATCCCGATATGCGCGCCGCGGCGACAATGCTTGGCGCCTCGCCGTGGCAGACCTTTCGCCGGATCACCCTGCCCCTGTTGATGCCGGCCATCGGCTCCGCGGCGCTACTCGTCTTTATTTTTTGCTTCACCAGCTTCGGGGTAGTGCTCATCCTCGGCGGCCCCGGATATGCAACCCTCGAGGTGGAAATTTACCGCCAATCGGTGCAACTCTTTAATCTGCCCATGGCCGCCGCACTGTCCCTGATCCAGATCGTCGTTAATTTTCTGCTCATGTGGCTGCATGCGCGCCTTGGCAAAAGATCGCGCATCGCCTTTTATACCGACTCGGCAAGCGACACCGCAATACAGGTTGAGACCCCGACACAGAAGATTTTTATCGGCATAAACCTCCTGTTCATGGGCATCCTGCTGGTCACGCCGCTGCTCGCCCTGGTCATCCGCTCGCTTACCGGGCAGGACGGCCTGACCCTGGTCTATTACTCGGCGCTTTTTACCACCCAGGCCAGGTCGGTCTTTTTCGTCGAACCCATTGCCGCGGTGGCCAACAGCGTCGGTTTTGCCCTTGCGGCCATGACCATCGCCGTTATCCTCGGCCTGCTTGCCTCAACCTTTCTCGCCTCGGCCCGAAAGCGAGGGGCCTCGGCGTCCTCTTTCTGGGACGCGATTATCATGCTGCCCCTGGCTACCTCGGCAGTAACCCTCGGCTTTGGCTATATCATTGCCCTGAACAGGCCACCACTGAACCTGCGCGACTCTCTGGCCCTGGTCCCCATCGCCCATGCCCTGGTGGCCTTTCCCTTTGTCGTCCGCTGCATCCTGCCGAGTCTGCGGCAGATCCCGCAGACCCTGCGCGAAGCGGCCACCCTGCTCGGCGCCTCGCCCTATCAGGTATGGCGCCGGGTGGATATTCCCATTGTCAGCAGGGCCATTCTCGTCGGCGCGGTTTTCGCCTTTTCCATCAGTATGGGCGAATTCGGCGCCTCAGCCTTTGTCACCCGACCACATACCCCGACCATGCCGGTGGCGATTTTCCGTTTTCTCGGACAACCCGGCGACATCAACTATGGACAGGCCATGGCCATGAGCAGTATCCTCATGCTGGTCACCTGTGCCGGTTTCTGGCTCCTTGGCAGACTGGACACCGCAAAAAAAGTTCCGCAACCATCGCTATGAAAACAGAACGAAAAGTGCCAGGAATGCAGGACACTAGCACCATCCTCAAGGTGGACAGGCTGTCAAACCGGTATGAAGGGCAACCACTGCTCCAGGACATCAGCTTTTCACTGAAACAGGGGGAGATTCTCTGCCTTCTCGGCCCCTCCGGCTCGGGCAAGACAACCCTGCTCCGCCTGCTGGCCGGGCTGGAAAAAGAAGATGCCGGCACGATCATCTTTTGCGGCAGGGATATCCGAGGGGTCCCTCCTCATAAAAGAAATTTCGGCATGATGTTTCAGGAATACGCCCTCTTTCCCCATAAATCCGTCCAGCAAAACGTCGCCTTCGGCCTGGAAATGCAGCATTGTCCAGTGGACGAGCTGGACAGAAGGGTGAAAACGGTGCTGGAAATGGTTGGCCTTGCCGGCCTGGAGCATCGTAAAATCGACGAGCTGTCGGGGGGGGAGAGGCAGCGGGTGGCACTGGCCAGAAGCCTTGCGCCGGAACCGCAGCTGCTGCTCCTCGACGAGCCCCTCGGCTCGCTTGACCGGGCCCTGAGGGAGCGGCTGACCGACGAAATCCGCACGATCCTTAAATCTCTGGCCGTCACCGCCGTGTTCGTCACCCATGACCAGGCCGAGGCATTCAGTATCGCCGATAAGGTCGCGATCCTCCACCATGGCATCCTGCAGCAATTCGATACCCCGGAGCATCTCTACCGAAACCCTATCAACAGTACCGTTGCCGGCTTTCTCGGGTTTCGCAACCTGATAAAAGGTTCTGTCGATAGTCAGGGCTTCTTCCGTTCCCCGCTGGGCAGCCTGCCTGTACGTCAAGAGCATATGCCACCGAAAACTGCAACGCTCCTGCTGATCCGCCCCGAAGGCGCGACTCTCGTCGGTTCTTTGGCGGCAAAAGCTGTACCTTTGCTCCTGTCCGGCACCATCACCAGCCGGCAATTCCAGGGGAGCAGCTACCGACTCGGTGTACAGGCGGGAGATACTCCCCTGACCTTCGATCTGCCAATCGACCCGCCACCGCCGGATATCGGCCAGCCGATAGAGCTTTTCCTGAACCCTTCGGCTCTTGTTCTTCTCAGCCAGTAAGTCTGTCTACTGAAAGACTTTTTGCGGTAAATCGGTAGCCCGGGCTGGCAAGGTCGACGATATAAATACTTGCAACGATTCCTCTCCTCCGGTAATCGGTTGTTGAGAATCCGAATGCCGCCCGGTATAGTTAGCCTTATCGGTAATTTCAAACAACGGGTACATCATGGAAATCGCGCTGATCACTATTTTCTGTACCTCCTTCGTCCTGGCACTTTCCGGCGCTCTGATGCCGGGACCGCTGATGACCGTCACTGTCAGCGAGAGTTCCAGGCGAGGAGCGAGCACCGGCCCACTGATGATTTTCGGCCATGGCCTGCTTGAGCTGGCCCTTGTCGTCGCCCTGATCTCCGGGCTGGCGCCGATTCTCGTTCGAGATGACGTCTTTATCTTTATTTCCCTGACCGGGGGTGCGGTTCTGCTCTGGATGGGCATTTCCATGCTGCGCAGTCTTCCGCAACTTTTTTTGGATTGTCAGCCTGGAGGCGAGAAAAAATCGCGCAACCTGGTCGTCATGGGCATTGTTCTCAGCGCCGTGAACCCCTATTGGCTGCTCTGGTGGGCATCGATCGGACTCGGCTATATCATGCATGCCCTGAAGTTTGGCCTGCTCGGCGTGACGGCTTTTTTCCTTGGCCATATCCTGGCCGATCTGGCCTGGTATGGCTTGATTTCTTTCGGTATTACCAAAGGTCAACATCTCTTCAGCAACACCTTTTACCGGAAATTAATCGGCGGTTGTGCGGTCTTTCTCATCCTCTTTTCCTGCTGGTTTTTCTTCAGCGGCGTGCAGAAGACCCTCGACTTCTTCTGACCAGTAAAGGCTTCATCATGACCGACAAGGACAAAACAGGACCCTCGCAATATACCTGCAACGATTATCGGCAAGAAATGATTCTGCTCGGACTGCGGCAAAAGCTGCAACGCTCGGACCTCACCGATGCGGAAAGAATGCAGCTGCTGCAGGAAATCAACACGCTTGAGAAGGCCATCGGTTTCTAAGGCAGGGACGCGATACAACAAAAGGGGCAGCTGGAAAGAAATGTTTACACTTATCTTTGCCAACGGAACGCTCGACCACTCACCGGAACTGGCAGTGCTGCTTGAAAAGGCGGATCTTATTATTGCCGCCGACGGTGGCGCCAACCATTGTGCACAGTTTGCCGTCACCCCGGATATTCTCCTGGGCGATCTCGATTCAATCGATGCACACATCTTGGCCGCCTATGAACATGCCGGCACCAGCATACATCGCCATCCAAAGCAAAAAGACGCCACCGATCTGGAACTGGCCCTTGATCTGGCCCAAGAAAAAGGCGCGCGGACCGTCTGGCTGGTCGGTGCCCTCGGCGGCAGATGGGACATGAGTCTGGCCAACGTCATGCTTGCTGCCGGTGAAAAGTATCAAGAACAGCACATCTTTCTGCTCGCCTCCAACTGTTCCATGCACATCCTGCATCCGGGAAAAGAGCATACAATCAGTGGTGCACCCGGGCAAAAAGTGTCCGTCCTGCCTCTCAAGGGTGATGCCTGCGGCGTTACTTTACACGGCTTTGCCTATCCCCTCACCGATCAGACCATCCCTTTTGGCTCCTCCCGTGGCGTAAGCAATATCATGCGGGGAAATACGGCTACAATACACCATACGGCGGGAATCCTGCTCTGCGTCCTGTTTGAAGAATAGATACAGCCGCCGGCAGTCTGCTGCCTCACTTCCAAAAATTCATCCATCGACACCAATAAAATTCCTGGTCGATTCCGCCAGGGACCGATTGCACGCTCTTCCAGTATTACGAATATCAGTTTTGTGTGCTTTTTATTTGACAGCTTCCCTGGTTCGCGGTAAAGAACACCTTTGTGCATCAAAATAATTATTTCGTGTGATAATTTTTCATCTCACCCAGGGGTGCGACTATGCGATTTTTTTTGTCGATCTTCTTAACACTTCTCTTTGTTTTGCCGCAGGCGGTTTTGGCCAGAGAGATCAGCGACGCACAGGGGAGAAACCTCGTCATCCCCGAGACAGTAAAAAAAATCATCTGTTCCGGTTCCGGCTGTCTGCGCCTGCTCACCTACCTCCAGGCCCAGAACATGGTCGTGGCGGTTGATGATATCGAGGGACGGCGCAGGCAGTTCGATGCCCGCCCTTATGCCCTGGCCAATCCCGGCTTCAAGGAATTACCGATATTCGGTGAATTTCGCGGCAAAGATAATCCGGAATTAATCCTGACACTACCGGAGCAACCCGAAGTCATCCTCAAGGTAGTCGCCACCACCCAGGGTGCGGCCGGCCTCGAACCGGAAAAACTGCAGCAGAAGACAGGTATTCCCGTAGTTGTCTTGCATTACGGCAATCTCGTCAATCAGCGGAATGACCTTTTCAGCGCCCTGCGCATCATCGGTGACGTCGTCGGCAAAAGACCGCGGGCGGAGGAACTGATCGCCTATTTCCAGCAGGCCATTGACGACCTGCATAGACGGACCGCCGATATCCCGGACGCGAAAAAACCCAGCGTCTATCTTGGCGGGGTGGCCTATGCCGGGCCGCATGGCTTCCAGTCAACTGAACCGACCTATCCGCCCTTCCGCTTCATCAATGCCCGCAATCTGGCCGATGGCGCCAATGCTGCGGTGAAGGATCTGAATAATACCGATATCGCCAAAGAAAAAATCGTTGCCTGGAATCCCGATATCCTTTTTCTCGATCTGGCCACCTTACAATTGGGTGACAAGGCCGGCGGGCTGCACGAGCTGAAAACAGATCCGGCGTACCAGACACTAACCGCCGTGCAGACTGGCAGTCTTTACGGGGTGTTGCCCTACAACTGGTACAATCAGAATTTTGATTCGATCCTGGCCAACGCCTATTTCATCGGTAAACTGCTCTACCCAGACCGTTTCTACGATATCGATCCGCAGGCCAAGGCCGATGAAATTTATACTTTTCTCGTCGGCAAGCCTCTTTTCCACGAAATGAACAGCCAGTTCCAGAATCTGGCCTTTGCAAGAGTCCCTTTACATTGACATGCATTTTCTTGACGGCCGGATACCGGCTGAATACACACGCTATATCAGCAGAAAGATCAGTTTTCTCGTTGTGCTGCTCTTCCTTATGCTGTTGTCCCTGGTCCTGGCCATATCTCTTGGTGCAGCCAAGATTTCCATGACCGATGTCGTCCGCAGCCTGCTTGGCCAGGCGACCACGAACCAGATAACCGCCATTATCTGGAATATCCGTTTGCCCCAGGCGCTCACTTCAATGGTAGCCGGGGCCGGGCTGGCCGTGGCCGGGGCGGCAATGCAGTCGATTCTGCGCAATCCCCTCGGCTCGCCCTTTACCCTCGGTATCTCCCATGCGGCGGCCTTTGGCGCTGCTCTGTCGGTGATGGTTCTCGGCGGCGGCATAATGACCTCGAACAGTGTCGGCGCGGTGCAGATCACCAATCCCTATCTTACCACGGCCGCCGCTTTTCTCTTTAGCATCCTTACCTCCTGTGTCATCATCGCCATCGCCCGCCTGCGTGGGGCAACGCCAGAGATCATGGTGCTTACCGGCGTGGCGCTGGGCGCTTTTTTCACTGCCGGCACGATGTTCCTGCAGTTTTTCGCCGATGATGTGCAGCTGGCAGCCATGGTCTTCTGGACCTTTGGCGACACGGCCCGGGCGTCCTGGAATGAATTGTCTTTTATTTCCCTTATTGCTCTGCTGGTGTCGCTGTTCTTTTTTGCCAACAGCTGGAACTACAATGCCATCGATGCCGGGGATGAAACGGCCAAGGGGCTGGGAGTGAGGGTTGATCGGGTGCGCATGCTCGGCATGCTGCTCGCGTCGCTGTTGACGGCGGTGATCATCTCTTTTCTTGGTATCATCGGCTTTGTCGGCCTGGTGGTGCCGCATATGGTGCGTCGCCTGATCGGATCGGATCATCGCTTTCTCCTGCCCGCGTCCGCCGTCGGCGGTGCCTTGCTGCTGCTCGCATCCGACACGGCCGCTCGCCTGATCCTGGCACCGCATGTCCTGCCGGTGTCGGTCCTCACCGCCTTCATGGGGGCGCCGGTATTTCTTTGGCTGATTATCAGAGGAGGAAAACGATGATCCTTGATGTACAGAAACTCCGCTTTGCCTATAACGGCCAGGCCATCCTTGACGACATTGATTTTCAGGTGCAGCCGGGCGAGCTGCTGGCCATCCTTGGACCGAACGGGGTGGGCAAGACCACCCTGCTCAAATGCATCAACATCATCCACCGCCCCAGGGGTGGAACAATTTTAGTTGAAGATCGCAGCGTTCTGCACATGTCGCCCGCCGATATCGCCCTTCATATCGGCTATGTTGCGCAGCAGAACGAGACGGCGCGACTGACCGTCTTCGACGCCATCCTCATGGGCCGCAAGCCGCATATTCGCTGGCGGCCATCCCGGCACGACCTGGAGATTGTCGATTCGGCCATCCGCCATCTGCATCTCGGCGACAAGACGCTGCGCGGTATCGACCAGCTTTCCGGCGGTGAACTGCAGAAGGTCTGCATTGCCCGTGCCCTGGTACAGGAACCACGCCTGATGCTCCTTGATGAACCAACCAGCGCGCTTGATCTGAAGAATCAAGTGGAGATCATGGGACTGCTGCGTCGGGTTGTCGATGAACACGCTATCGGTGCGGTTATGACCATGCATGATCTGAACAAAGCCATGCGCTACGCCGATACACTTTTGCTGCTGAAAAACGGCCGGATGCACAGTTACGGCCCTACCGGACAGGTTACCGCCGAGATGATTGCATCGGTGTATGGTTTAGCCGTGGAAATTCATCACATTAATGGCTATCCTGTCGTCGTGCCGATAGAATCTGGAGCAGAAACGAGTCATTGACTCTTTACCATACAACCACCGACAAGAGGAAAAATCCTATGAGCTGCCGCATTGAACAAAGTGTAATTGACCAGACCATTGCTTTTCATGGCCACAGTTGTCCCGGATTGGCCATCGGCATCCGCGCGGCTGAGATGGCCATGGCAAAAATGGGAAAAATCAATCAGAATGCACTGGTGTGCGTTACCGAGACAGACATGTGCGGAGTGGATGCCATCCAGTTCCTCACCGGCTGCACCGTCGGCAAGGGGAACCTTATTCTGCGAGATTACGGCAAGATGGCATTTTCCTTTTACAACCGCGAGGACAATACCGGAATCCGCTTGGTTTTCAATCAGGATGCCAGGGGGGCAATAAATCAGGAATTAACCGATCTCATGGATCGGGGTAATAGAGGACTGCTCACCGCCGAGGAACAGGAACGTCTCAAGCAGCTTCGTCAGGAGATGCTGACGAGGGTGATGACCCTGCCCCTGGAAGAAGTATTTACCGTACAGCCCCTGACTGACCGGCCACCACGAGGGGCAAGGGTATTGGACAGCCTGGAGTGCGCCGACTGCGGCGAACGAACCATGGAGTCCCGCACTCGCCGTTTTGCCGGCAAGACGTTGTGTATTCCCTGCTACCAGAAGGTCGAGCAGAAGATGTAACAAGAGCATTACCTCTCCAGCAGGAAAGCCCCTGTCGACCCGGAGCCGACAGGGGCTTGTATGGCAAATTATTCGGCACGTTTTTTGATTACCCAGTCTATCAATGCGCCGGGATCACCATCTGCCGGGGTTGCTTCCACACCTTGTCCAACTTCTTCGGCTTCTTCCGGTTCAGCCGGGCCTACCGCTACGCCGGGCATATGACCGGTCATCTTCTCTATCATAGATTCAACAAGTTCCGTATAGACTGTCGAAACTGTTTCTTTGTTTTCGGCATTTCTATCCTTCTGCTGCGTCTCATTAGTAGCAGCTCGAGGATGAAATTCCACAACACTCTTTTCTTCAATCGACGGTATTTCTTCCTGATCGATGGTGTCGACGGTATCGATTGCAGCGAGTGGTTCTTCAAGCCCGTTAACCGTGCGCTGCTCGTCTAAGTCTCTCTCGACAGATGCCATCTTTTCATCCACATGGTCCTCTGCAGCCACCATATCCATAGCAGTTGTTTGGGAAATCGTGGCTCCTTTGGCTGTAACAGGATGATCTCTTCTGGCCGTTTCCGGGAGCGGTTCAGCCTTCTTCCGGACATGAACTTGATCGATCTCCTGCAAAGTGTGTAAAGCCTGCAGGCCATTTTTCTGGATCCGCGAAAAAAGTGATCGGTGTTCCTGGGGAAAGCTAAAATATGTCGCGGCAATGACGCCGATAACAATGAGAATGCCAATGGTTTTCCACGCCTGGGTTGAACCAGTTTCCTGCACAGATTCAGGAGGAATATCCTGTAAATTTTCCGCCTCAGAACCATCGATGCCTTGCACAGGGTTGACAGCAAGTTTTTCCGCCGCATCGGGCAGACAAAGATCTGCAGCACACTTCCTGACCATGTCAACAGTGACGGTTTTCTTTCCCTGGAGGTAGCCCCGAAGCATGGCGTGATCGCAGATGATATTTATTCTGCGAAGAAAGCCGCCGGAGTATTCGTGAACGTTACGGACAGCATCGGCACTGAAAATAGCTTTTTCGGCACCGGCTATTCTGAGACTCTGCCGCATATACTCAGCTGTTTCGTCAATGCTCAAGGGGTCGAGAGCCGCCCTGATGGCAATGCGCTGCGAAATGGCCCTGTTCTGGCTTTCCTGCAAAAAATCGCTCAACAGGTTCTGACCGACAAATAAGATATTCAGTACTTTCGCTTGTTGTTTTTCGATATTCGACAGCAGCCTGATTTCTTCGAGCAGCGCGGAGTTCAAGCGCTGCGCCTCATCAATGATCAGAAGAATTTTTTTGCCGGCGGCAGCCCTGCTCTGCAGAAACCGGTCAAAATGCATCAAGAAATCTTCTTTACAGACAAACCTCTTGTCCATGCCGAAAGCATGGGAGATATAGTTCAGCAAGTCGATCGGCTCCAGGCCGGGGTCCGGAACTTTGGCCACGACGACGTCGTTCCCCAGGTTGTTTATCAACGCATTAACTAAGGTTGTTTTGCCGGTACCGACATCACCGGTGAGAACAAGAATCCCCTGGTTTTGCAGAATTCCGTACTGCAGGATGGCCAACACTTTTTTGTGCATTTTCCCGAGCCAGATAAAACTCGGGTTGGCGCTGCTCTGAAACGGCTTTTGTTTCAGCCCATAAAAGGAAAGATACATCTTTCTTACAATATCTCTTTGATTGCTTCGAGAATCGGATTGATTTCACCGGTCTTATCTGGTTGAACTTGTTTTTTCGACTTTCCCGCGAAATTCTTGACACAATCATATTGTTCCCAGCCTTTTAAGGGATATTCAAGATCAACGGACTTCCACTTCGGATGGCCGTTTTCTCGCAGCCAGTCGATATTGTTCTCGAGGATATCTGCAAATCTGCCGACATTTTGACAATTGGCCATTCTAAAATCATATGATACGAGAACAGATTTTACGGCAACGGTTTTAACGACTGCTGTCTGCCAGGCGTACGTCTTTGCAGGAATTTCAGTCTCCGGATAAAATTCGACAATGCTTTTATTGACGATCGGAATCAGTGCCAGGCTATCCGCTTCTTTCACCTGGTCGCTGAACAGTTTGACCGGATAACCGGCGACATAAAACAAGGCATCGATCTCACCTGCTTGTACCAGAGGAAGGGCTTCGTCGGCCGAGATGGTGATCATTGCCGAGGGTTTGATATCAGAGACCTCAAACAAGAGCTTAGCCGTCAGATAGGTTCCGCTGCCCTCCTGACCGATGGCGACCTTTTTCCCTTCAAGATCCTCAAAACCGGCGATATCACTGCGGCCCACAAGATGCACCTCTTCATTATAGAGCGGAAAAACCATCTTGATTTTTTTGGCAATCAACTTTAATTCCGGGTCCGTCTCCACTTTGGCGACAAAGGCCAACACATCCGACTGAACAATTCCCATCTGTGTTTTCGGGCGCTTATAGACCGCAAAAATATTTTCTACCGAACCATTTGAATTGGCAACATCCAGCTTTATGCCATTTTTTTCTACCAACTCCTTCAGATTCAAACCAAACTGGTAATAGGTTCCTTTGGCACCGCCGGTGACCATGCCCATCTGTACAAGACTATCGCTTTCTGCATAGGACAGACCAGCCATCATACTTACACAAAGCAAAGACATATAAAACCTGACGATTCTTTTTTTCATCGTAGACTCCTTCTTCGGATGTTTGTAATGAGATATTATGAATGCAAAACACTGCAGGTATGCTGTTATCGGATAAACTCATTTCTAGGACATATCTCTAACTTTCTCAAGCAAAATAAAAACGCCGCACCTGTCTATTTTTTCAAAATATATTGCAGGAGAATTCCGCTCCATCAAGGTTCTGATTCGAACGACCAGATCGTTTCTGACGTACGGTTTTTCGATGAACTCTACGCCCTCATCCAGCACTCCATGGTGGGCGATAACATTGGCGGTGTAGTTGGGATGAATTTTACAGAAGATAGTCAAATTAGAGGCAAACTGCCAGGTATCTCTTCATCGATGAACGAAATTTATCCATGCCACTCCTTGTTTTCCGGCGAACCCTGCAGACAGATAAATTGCTGCGCCAATACATCTTGCAGCCCTCGACAATCCGGCAATACCAGTGTACCACTCGGAAAAGCCGCTTCCCCCTGGATGCCGATAAAGTGCAGGCCGGTTTCTTTTGCCGCATTAAAATCGGTCAGGGCATCGCCGACAAACAGACAGTGTTCAGGGACGAGCCGATAGCGGGTGAGAACCTTACGAATATGCTCGGGTTTTCTGGTCGGCGAACCGAGGATTTCCTGGAAGTAGCCGGACATTTTTCGCTGGAGGATTATATGTCGCAGTTCATCTTCCGGGGTGCCGGAGATAACAAAAACCGGCAAAACAGCCGCAACATTGTCAAGAAACTCTTTCGCTCCGGCAATCCAGTCGACAGCAATGACCTTATCGACAACGAGTCTGGCATATTCACCGGCCCAGTCGGCCAGTTCTGTATCGGTCAACGGCTGTTTGATAATATGTTCGTGGGCATGGAGTATTTTTTCCACTCTGCTGATACCACCATGCTGTTGATGATAGGCAACAATCTCGGCGATAGTTTCGTTATCGTAGTCGGCAAACAGGGTGCGAAAGGCTTCAGACTTCGTCGCATTCGAATCAACGATTACCCCGTCGAAGTCAAAAAAAATGGCATGGAGTGGGTATTTTCGGGTCATTGTCCTGTTTCTTGATTATCTGTTTCGTTCAATAGTCAAAAGATGCTTGGCGATCGATGTCGTTTGCTCTATGCTCGAACAGTACGTGATGCTGCATCCCGCCGCACCTGTCTACAATACAATTTCTACCATACGGCAACAAACAGGAAGACGATAGTGAAAAACAACGAAAACGGCAGCGATGATTTCCAGTGCCAGGCATCTGCCTCCCAGACCCTCATTACCACGCCGGTGATGACGCTGACCAGCGGCCGGGTCCATTGCCGGCGAACCGATATCGAAAAGGATTTTTTCAGGCTGGAATTCCCCCCCTGGGTAAACATTATTGCCCGCACGGAGAAGAAGGAACTTGTGCTTATCCGTCAGTATCGCTACGGCACCGATCGCATCGAACTGGAAATCCCCGGCGGAGCTGTCAACTGCGGCGAGCCGCCCCTTGCAGCGGGCCTGCGTGAGCTGCTGGAAGAAACGGGCTATGCCGGAGAAAATGGCCGGATCATCGGCAAGGTCAGCCCGAACCCGGCTATCCAGAACAATTTCTGTCATACGGTACTGGTGGAAAATGTGCAGAGAGTCAGCCGGCCGGCGCTTGACGAGATGGAAGACATCGACGTCATGCTCGTACCGGAAGACGAGGCCTTTGCCCGCATTGCAGATGGATCGATTACCCATGGCCTGGTGTTGAACGCCTTGATGTTCTATGCCATAATCAGAAAAAGCACCGCCTGGTAAGTATTGCGCACCAACGCTCGAGGTGCTGCCCCAGGGAGCTCTCTTTCCCAAAAAGGATTGACAGAATGACCATTTCCCGGTAATCCTGTGCAGTTGAATCAAACGACAAGAAAGCGGCAGAACACTGCCGCTTTTTTTATAGCCTCTTTCACATTCCTATGGGCGTTTACTATGAGTGAAGAAAATCAAACCCTGGCACAGCGCAGGGAAAAAGCCGCATCTCTGGCCGACCTTGGCGTCAATTTATACAGTAATAGTTTCAAACCCGCCAACACCACCCGGGAACTTCTGCCCAAAGGCGATGCCCTTGCACCACAGGAGGCGGAACCGGGTGGGGCCGATTATTCGATCGCCGGGCGGATTATGGCCATGCGTAAATTCGGCAAGGCGGCCTTCTGCACGCTGGCAGACACCAGTGGCCAACTGCAGATCTATGTAAAAAAAGATATTCTCGGCGAAGAAGTCTTCGAGACCTTTAAAAAATGGGATATCGGAGACATCGTCGGCGTCGAAGGCACCCTGTTTAAAACCAAGGTGGGAGAACTTTCCCTTCAGGCCCACCAGATAACCATGATCTCCAAATCCCTTCGGCCACTTCCTGACAAATGGCACGGTCTGACCGACGTCGAGACCCGCTACCGCCAGCGCTATGTCGACCTTATCGTTACCCCGGAGACCCGTGAAACATTCAGGAAGCGTGTCGACATCATCCGTCTGATCCGCGAATTCCTGATCGGCAAAGACTTTATGGAAGTCGAAACGCCGATGATGCAGGCGATTCCGGGCGGGGCCACCGCCAAGCCGTTTAAAACCTACCATAACGCCCTGGATATGGAACTCTATCTGCGTATCGCCCCGGAACTCTATCTGAAACGGTTGCTTGTCGGCGGCTTTGAGCGGGTTTTTGAGATTAACCGGAATTTTCGCAACGAGGGGCTGTCCACCCGCCATAATCCGGAATTCACCATGCTCGAGTTTTACCAGGCCTACGCCACCTACGACGACCTGATAACCCTTACCGAGAAAATGATCTCATCCATCTGCCACAAGGTAAACGGCACGATGAAAATCACCTACCAGGGAACCGAGGTTGACCTCACCCCCCCCTGGAAAACGCTGACCATGGACGAGGCGTTGGTCGAAGTGGCCGGTATCGACAGGGAGACTCTGGCGGACGACGAGAAGGTCATGGCCCTGGTCAAAGCAAAGGGCATCCAGCTCGAAGAACAGGCGGGACCGGGCAAGGCCAAGACCGAGCTGTTCGAGCTGCTGGTTGAAGATAAGCTCATCAATCCAACCTTTATCACCTCGTATCCGACCGAGGTGTCGCCGCTGGCCCGAAGGAACGAACTGGACCCGACGGTAACCGACCGCTTCGAGCTGTTTATCACCGGCCGGGAACTGGCCAACGGTTTCAGTGAATTAAACGACCCGATCGATCAGCTGGCACGATTTGAAAAGCAGATCGCCGAACGCGGCGAGGACGATGAAATCCACCCCGAACTCGACGCCGACTACATCCGCGCCCTGGAATACGGCATGCCCTCGGCCGCGGGAGAAGGTATCGGCATTGACCGACTGGTGATGCTTCTCACCGATGCACCATCAATTCGCGACGTTATCCTCTTTCCCCACCTCAAACCCGAGGCACAGTTACATCAGGAAAGAGAAGAATAATCTCCCACGCACGACTCCGGTACTTTTATGTTTGAATGGTTTGTCGGCCTGAGATACCTCAGGGCAAAACATAAGCATGGTTTCATCTCGCTCATCTCCCTGATATCCGTGGCAGGAATCACCGTGGGTGTCATAGCCCTCATTGTCGTGCTCTCCGTCTACTCCGGCTTTACCGAAGGACTGCGTGATCAGATCCTCGGCGTCAATTCCCACATCATTGTGCAGCAGCTCAGTGGCACAATCAACAACCATCAACTGGTACGGGAACAAATCCTCACCGTGAAAGATGTCTCCGGGGCCACCCCCTACCTGTATGCCCAGACCCTGTTGAGCGGCTCCGGCGGCGGCAGTGGGGTTGTCCTGCGCGGCCTGGATCCGACCACCGCCGAGAACGTCGTCGGGCTGTCGAAACAGATGATTGCCGGATCAATCGAGGAACTCGATCAAGAGGAGGCGGTTCGGGTACCGCATATCATCCTCGGCAAACATCTTGCCAAAGAACTCAGGGTCGGTGTCGACGACCGGGTTCGGCTCATCTCACCCTCCGGCCCTCTCACCCCGATGGGCATAATCCCCAAAGTAAAGACCTGTCTCGTCTCGGGTATTTTTGAAACAGGCATGTTTGAATACGATTCGACCCTGGCCTATATGTCGCTCGGCAATGTCCAGGATTTCCTCGGCATCGACGATCTGGCCCACGGCATCGAAGTGGCGGTGGTGAGAAAAGAATTGGGACGAGCCGATCAGATTGCCAAAAAGATCACTGAAAAGCTTGGTCCGGGTTTTATCGCCAAGGATTGGATGGCGATGAACAGCAATTTGTTTGCCGCCTTCAAGCTGGAAAAGATCGGCATGTTCATCGCCATGACCCTGATCATTTTAGTGGCGGCACTCAATATCATCAGTGCCCTGGTTATGGTGGTCATGGAAAAGAGTAAGGATATCGCCATCCTTAAGTCAATGGGCGCCACTTCCCGCTCGATCATGAAAATTTTTTTCCTGCAGGGCCTGGTCATCGCCGTTGCCGGAACGACCATCGGCGTGCTCGGCGGACTGGGTTTATGCGAGCTGCTCTCACGCTATAAATTTATCGAACTGCCGTCCAACGTCTACCCGATGACCACCCTGCCCATTAAGATATTGCCGCTCGATGTGACGATAATCGCCGTCAGCTCGATCGTCATAACCCTGCTGGCAACCCTTTATCCTTCGTGGAAGGCCTCCACGGTCCATCCGGCCGAGGTGCTCTCCTGATGGCCCTGTTCAGTGCGGAAAATATCAGCAAGACCTACGGGGAGGGTGCCACTGCCTTGACCGTCTTGAAGGATGTCTGTCTCTCGGTCGAACCGGGGGAGATGACCGCCATCATCGGCGCCTCCGGATCGGGGAAGACGACCCTCCTGCAGATTCTCGGCACCCTCGACCAGCCCTCCGGCGGCGAACTTTTTTACCAGGGCCGGCCGTTATTGACAAGAAGTGCCAGAGAGCTGGCCGCATTTCGCAATGCCTCGGTCGGTTTCATCTTCCAGTTCCATCATCTGCTGCCCGACTTCACCACCCTGGAAAATGTCATGATGCCGGCCCTGATTGGCGGCCAAAAGAAAAAAGATGTGGTGAAACCGGCCAGGATGCTCCTCGACCGGGTCGAGCTTGGCCATCGCCTGCACCACAAGGTCGGGCAATTGTCCGGCGGCGAACAGCAAAGGGCCGCTCTGGCCAGAGCCCTGATCATGAACCCTGCGCTGCTGCTCGCCGATGAACCGACCGGCAATCTCGACTCCAGGGCCGGAGAGCTCGTTTTCGAACTGCTGCATGATCTGTGTCGGGACCGCCAACTGTCGACAATAATGGTCACCCACAATATCAAACTCGCCGAACGGATGGATCACTGCCTCACCCTGCAGGACGGTATTTTAAGCCGGACGGATACTTTTTAACCCCGGAAAACGGCAAACCATCTGCAAGGGATTTAAACAGCAGGAGCTGCTTTTCAGAGCCTGTTGTCTTCGATCCGCAAAGGGGTAATCCGTACCTTGCCGGTGCCGACCGTAGCTCTTTCTTCTATTTCAGGGATGTCCAGTTCAACCGGCGGTATTTTGACCGCTTCACTGGTGACAGCAGGAGCAGGAACATCGGCTGCAAGGAAAGTAAAAACTTTTCTCGCTGAAAACGGTGGCAGCTGCAACACAAAATCAGATTCCGGACCATCTTGCTCTTCAATAAGCCTGCCGGTTATCTGCCCGGCAAAGGTGTCAATGAAACCAGCGGCCATATCGACCGGCAATGGCCCATGCCCGGGCTTATGGCCAAAAGGTCCGATCGTGCCCTCTGCTGACAGGGATTTTCCGGCAATGGATGCCTTGAACTCCACCGCAACGGGATCATCCAGATTGAAATCATTGACGATAAGCATCAGATCAGCAAACCTGTGCTGGCTTTGCCGGGCACTGTCCAGCCAATGTATCACCCCATCGGTCACAACCAAAAGGCCAATGGTCAACCCCTGCGGAAGAGACCATCCTGCCACGGCCTCATCCGGCTCTGCAGTGGAACCATCGATTGACTGCTTCTGTGAAAAATCCCAGTTTACCTTGCCGTCCGCTCTTGTTTCCAGGTTAACTACGAGGCCGCTGATAATAAAGCGGTTGATGGCCACCTCCTTTTTTAACAGAGGAAGCAGCGCAATCCTTGCTTCAAACGACTCTATTCTTACAAAGCCATCGGAGAGATACCCCTCGGGATTGCCTATCTGCAAATCTGAAAAAGATATGCCCGGTGAGGGAAAAAAATAAAGCGCCAGATGGGATCCGATGGTAACCGGCCTTCCGGTTGCAGCGCTTAATTTCTCCACTATTTCAGGAAGATATCTTTGCACATTGGCGACAAGCGGCAGAACTAAGACAGTGGCGATCATCAATAGCAAAAAGAAGCCGGCGCCAATACCGGCATATTTCATCCATCTTTCCATCCAACAACCCCTAAAAACAAGTGCATTGCACCATTCGCATTACAGAAATCCTGCGTGTTACTTTTACTGTCCGTACAATGCAATATCTGCCCCAGGCTGACGGGTCTTGCCGCCGTACCTTTTTTTTCACACTCCCTCCGTCCCGAAATGCTATCTCACAGAAGAGACGTACTGACCGATATTTTTTGACTTATTCCTGCGCTGTTATAACTTCTTGGAATAACGAACAGCAACAACCAAATGACACACTCCAATCCCAACATCAGCTATAGGCTATTGAAATGATATAAAGTCAGCTGATTACGTCAAGCAACCTATATTTCAGGAGGTATTACTCATGCAGGAACATGCTCGATCCATGGTGCTCGCCTCTTTTGCCGCGGATTCTCTCGCTCTGGGCGCACACTGGATTTATGACACAGCAAAAATAGACCAGCAGTTCGGCAGGATAACCGATCTGCTTGCCCCGGTTAAAGGTACCTATCACCCCGCAAAAAACCTCGGCGATTTTACCCACTACGGTGACCAGGGTTTTCATCTGCTCGAACACCTTGTGGCCCATGGCGGACGTTTTGATGTCAACGAGTACAGCCGGGACTGGCAATCTTTCATGATGGAATATCAAGGGTATAAGGACAAGGCGACCAAAGAGACCTTGAAAAACCTGGAGGACGGCAAAGGACCGGAGACATGCGGCTCACAGTCGACTGATCTCGGTGGCCCGGCCAGGATCGCCCCGCTTATCTATTGTTACCGGGACAATCTGAACGAACTGCTTGCCGCGGTTACCGCGCAGACTGCGTTTACCCATTCCGGGCCCGGGGTTATCGATGGCGCCTTGTTTCTCGCGAGGAGCTGCTACTCGATTCTCCACGGCGCCGGCCCGCGTCAGGCCTTCGAAGAGGCACTGGACAACAACATGGCCAGTCTCGATCTTGATCTTCGTCTGCGCAAATGTCTCGAAGCAGCAGACCTTGACACCCGCCGGCAGGTAAAGGAATTTGGCCAGATGTGCTCGATGAACGCCGCACTTCCCGGAGCTGTCTACACCGTGCTTAAAAATGAAGATTCACTTGAGGAGGCCCTCATTGAAACGGTCATGGCCGGTGGTGATTCGGCAGCGCGTGGCATGGTGGTGGGTATGCTTCTCGGCGCCTACCATGGCAGGGATAAAATTCCTTCAAGATGGCTTAATAAACTCAACAGATACCAAGAGATACAGACTGCTTTAGACAAACTGCCATAAAATGAAACGCGCAGGAGAAAGACAAGAGCTGCTTCGACAAGTGAATTACATAAAGCGATTCCCAATTACATTTCAGAAACACCAGAAACATTTATGCAACGGGTGCAGGTGATACTGTACCGGGCTGTCTGTTTTTTTACATAAGCCCTCGAAACAACAGGCAAATAAAAGAACAACCCAGCCCCATGAATGGCATGATGTTTGCTGTGTGTTAATTGTTCCCACAGGGACATCCACAAGCCCCCCCAATCAGGCAGAAGATACGCAGTTTGTATCTTCTGCCTGATTTTTTTTGGCCGTTGCACTTTTCTAGACTAACCCCGGTAAACGGAAAATAAGCCGGGATAAGTGCCTTGGGGGTTACTTTAAGTTCTTAATTTCAAATGCGTCTCCAGTTTTCTTCTTATTTAAAGCAGGCCTTCTGGAGTAAGGCACTAATGATGGGCAATTATCGCCTGTCGATATTCATAATAGGCCTGACGGGAAGCGACATAGGGATCAATGGCATACCGTTTTAAATCGTCGTAGGCCGTTGGGTTCAGTGACAGACTGTTTACCCGGTTCGTTGTGAAATACGACGTATTGATGGTGGAATTATCAAGGACATAGGGTACCGGATGAGAATAAAGATCGGCAGCCAGGCCAAACGTATCTCGCACATTTGAAGGCCCGAAGACCGGCCAGCAGAAATATATCCCTTCACCAAGACCCCATTTCCCAAGGGTCTGACCAAAGTCGGCACGCCTCCGTTTAATGCCAAACTCTTCATCCGCTATATCGGCAAAACCGTAGACACCGAGGGTGCTGTTAATAAGAAATCGTTCAAGAACGACGCCCGACTTCTTCAGGTCACCCTGCAGAAGAGAGTTGAGCAACCTGACCGGCATGGACAGATTCAAGAAAAAGTTACCAAAGGCCTGTCGTAACTCAAGGGGCAGAAGCCACATATAGCCATTTGTTACCGGCTTGAGAACCCATTCATACAAAACATCGTTAAACTCGAAGAAAGCTCGGTTCATCGGCTCCAGCGGATCCCTGATGACAAGAGGGGGGTGGCCATCGAGATAGTCTTCATCCAGAGAATCTATTTCAGTCACATCCTCGTCGAGCAGATCAGGATAGGCACTCTGAGCAATGCCCGTGCCTGTGCCGGCGAAAAAGGATAACAAAATAAATACAGCAAAAAAGACAACGTATCGACCGTTTTTTAGTATCATAATAACACTGTAATTTAAGATTGACTGGGACTTGCACACCATCTACTTCAGAAAGTGTTCTAACGTTTTTGCTTTATCCGTCCGATGTTATTCCTGGGATCCTCCTGGGATCCTGTCCCTAACGATGAAAAGATTGTCGCAAGTTAACTGTAAATAGTCAACCGGTTTTCTTGTTCCTCATTTATATTTCGCTCAATACCAAGGTGGCATAAGGTTTTTTCTATGATGTACCGGAAAAATTGTCAGACGATGACGGTAAAAAGACCAGCCAA
Source organism: Desulfocastanea catecholica (assembly GCF_054657295.1). Lineage (NCBI taxonomy): Bacteria > Pseudomonadati > Thermodesulfobacteriota > Desulfobulbia > Desulfobulbales > Desulfobulbaceae > Desulfocastanea > Desulfocastanea catecholica. Next base: position 20,264 of record NZ_BAAHYZ010000009.1, on the reverse strand, counting down.
AATAACAAGAAAGCTAAAAGGAAGAACCAGGGATTTTGAGGTTACCGTATCTCCGGCCATTGCCCGGTCAATCACCCGGTAGGTCGCATAGAGCGATGCCAGTAAACCACCGAGAACCGTGAAAATCTGCAGGACATAGGTTGAATCAGCGCTGATCAGGCGAATGTTTTCATAGCTGTAGTGCCACCCGAACAGCTCCTGCAGATTGGGCACAATCCGCCCCGCGCCCCTGACAAAAACATCGAGATGAAACGCCATAAAGCCACCAAGGATCAAAGGGATACACCCATAGCCGAACAACGGCAGGAGGAGATTTTTATCCATTTTTGCATAGAGGGACTGGACGATGACCATAAGATAGTAGCCTGCCTGGAAGACCAGAATCCACACAAAAAAGAGAAAGCTCCCGACAACAGAGTTCGGCAGAAGGAGCCCGATGTTCGACAGAACGGCTGTCAGCCAGTCGACCAATCGAAAAAATTCGTTTTGCAGTGCAAAGGGAAAAAAGATTGCCCCCATGGCGACGATCAGAAAACTGTCCGCCCGCCGTGGGGTCTCCAGGGCCCATAACTCTTGCGGAGCCAGTCGCAGATTCAATTGGATCGAACTGTTTTCACAGTTTTTTATGCATTTTGCACACATGATGCAATCCCTGTTATTATCAACCAGGTACGGATGTCTGAACATCGGGCATCCGGAAATGTCGGCATCGCCGGTGAAACAGGCATGGGTCTGACACCGGTTCAGACAGACATGCCGGTTCGATCGTAACTCGACCACCGACGGCATGGCGAAAATCGCATTCACCGCCCCGAGAGGACAGAGATATCGGCACCAGCTTCGTCTGGAAAAAAAAACACTGAACAGGATCGAGCTGCAGGTGATGACCAGAACAATGCCTCCGGTCAGATAGGGATTATTGTAGGCATCCCAGACTATCTCAAGCCAGAAGACCAGAATGCACAGCACGGCCATGATCCAGCCGGAATAATCCTTGATGAACAGAGGGGTATTGCGGGTCGGTTTGATAATATTCTGCAACAAGGTTCCCGGCACGGCGAACGAACAGACGCTGCACCACGTTCTTGCCAGGAAAAAGAACGAAAAAAACAGCAGCGGCCAGCCGATATACCAACCGAGGGTAAGGCCAAGGTTTGACTCCGGGTTCGAGGGTCCGAAAAAGAGAAACATGACCGTGAGCAGAAAGACACAACCAATTATCATCTGCGGCACGCGTGGAAAAATCCGACTCGTCAGAAATGTACGCACCCAGCCAAGCCGCAGTATATTATACTCCCACTTGCCTTCCGTTTTCGGCAGACCGAGCAGAATCTGTTCGGCAAGTATCTCATCTTTCTTGGCCAGCATAACCGCACGACGGATAACATTCGACAGCTCGGTCAGATTCCCCGGCCAATCATAGTTCATCAATATCCCCAGGGTTTCCGGACTTACCTTATGAATATTCTTACCATATTCCTTACTGTGACGTCCGAGATAATGCGAGACGAGCCTGGGCAGATCATCCTTATGACTGCGCAACGGCGGGACGTAGAAGTGCTGCCCGGTAAACAGGGCGAGCAGTTCGGGCAGCAATTTCCCGGTGCTTTGCAGATGTTCGATAGAAAAAGTGCTGATAAAAGTGATTCTCGACTGCATGGCCAGTCGTCGTGCACTGTCAATGTGCGTATAGGTACTGCTTTCAATGACCTTTATGAGTTTTTCCTGCAGCTCTTTCGGCATCAGGTGGATATGGGTGAACACGACGGTTCCCCCCGAGGTCTGTTCAAAAAAACCGGCCTGACCGGCCTGGGCAAAGGGAAAGACACTCTGTTCCGTGCCAAAGAGCTTGCGCAGAAGCCGTATCGGCTCGAACTCGCGCAGGTCGATTTCCCGGTACTGCCCGCCGCCACGGTGGCTTTGCCGATGAATCTGCCAGGCAATAATCGATTTTCCGGTGCCCGCTTCCCCGGTTAAGATAAAAGGTGCACTGTTGCCGGCAAACCGATCGATTACCGCCTGGGTCCGTCTGGTAGTTTTTGATGCACGGATATCATCCTTATTCTGTTTGGCCAGGCGTCGCAGTTGAATAGCCGACAAGGATTTGTCCTTGAACAAAATCACATCATCGGCGGCGGATTTTTCTTCAGGCCGGCAATCATTGCCAATATTATCCATCTGATCGACAAAGGCGACCCGCAGCCTCTCGGCCAGCGCCGCATCGAGCTGCCTGTGAATTCTCCCATTGGAGAGAATGACGGTCTTGAAAAATCTTTTATCAAAACAGATAACCACCAGATCGCACAGGGCCCGCACCGAAAGGGAACGGGGTTTACCGGTAAGAATACCGGTCTCGCCAAAATGGCCGCCGGCCCCTATCCTGCCGACAACGCGGGATACCCGGTCGTCGCGCTGGAGAACCAGCTCCGCCTCGCCATTGGCAATAACAAAAAAGACCTCACTGGCATCTCCCTGCCGGTAGATATACTCGCCCTCGGCAAAAATCTGCACCCGGGCCACTTCGGCAAAGGCCGCGACATCCGCCGGCATGGCGTTACTGAAGAGAAGGGATTTCTGAAGATTCTGGGCTATTATTTCTCTTTTCATGCGACCGTCGCGGGGAAATATCGTACTTTAAAAATAGAAACAGTCTTGCAGAACTAACGGGTGATGCTTGGACAATTTTTTCATGAGGTAGGGAAAGAGCCGTATTGTTGTTTTTCTGTCAGATTTTCAGTTGCTGTTCGATCACTTCCGCCAGCAGCGGTGCCACGGAATAGACATCGAGCAGGTCATCACTGGTTCGCCCCGGGTAGGTATCCGAGCCGATGACCCTGGAGATCAGCCCGCCGCGAAATTTTTCCATGGAATTCCCAGCCATGACGAGATGTGTTGCATGGGCCACCACGTCTTTTGCTCCCGCCTCAAGGCATCTGGCAGCCGTCTGCAGAATGGAGCCGCCGGTACGGATCATATCATCACAGATGATCGCCGTCTTGCCCCTGACCACGCTGGAAACCTGGCTGACAATGGTTTTGTCGGTATCGTAGCGGTCCTTGTCCGCCGCGGTATGCGGACAATTCAGCAAACTCGCCAACCGGGCCACCCTTTTGGAAAACCCATAATCGGGGGAAACCAGCACATAATCGGTCAGGCCGCTCTTGTTGATCTTGTCGACGACCAGATCGTCCGTCCAGATATGTTTTGTCCGGACCTCTCCGGCATGCGCATGCAGAACTGCTTCGGAATGCAGATCGACAAAGGCGACAAAATTGGGCCGTGCCCGAAATATCTGCCTGGTACGGGTGATGCCCTTGGGAATTTCGAGGGAATTTGGTTTCGCTCTCTCCATGGTCGAGTAGCCGAGAAAAGGAATAATAACGTTAATGGAGGCGGCGTTCCAGTATCTCCCGCCGGAAATCAGGTCGATCAATTCCTGATGGGAGCTGTCATCGTGGGTCACGCCGAGGATGATCAGATCCTTGCCGTCGACGGATTCTGGAAAGGCATGGTAGCTCTCCCCATCAGCGAAATACTTCCGCTCCATTTCAGTAAACGGCAGCCACAGTCGTTCCGCCAGCTTATATCCCAAGTCACTGGAGGCATGGTTGGTAACCAGAAGGACATTATCCTTTTTGCTCATCTGTCTTCCCTGAACACCGGAACGACAGGAGCAGCGCGAAGCAGCTGCTCCCATCCCGGTGCTGTCAATTGTGCTTCATTGTTATAATGCCCTGACGATCGCATCACCCATAGCGGCGGTAGTGACCGCCTTTGTTTTGTCGGGTGTCAGATCGGCGGTGAGAATCCCCTGTTCCAGCGTTGCGGCAACCGCCTTGTCAATGGCCGTCGCTGCCTCATCAAGGCCGAAACTGTAGCGCAGCATCATCGCCGCGGAGAGAATCTCGGCAATGGGATTGGCGATGCCCTGCCCGGCGATATCCGGTGCCGACCCGCCCGCCGGCTCATACATACCGAACCTGTCACTGTTGAGTGAAGCGGAGGCCAGCAGCCCCATGGAACCGGTGAGCATGGCGGCTTCATCGGAGATGATGTCGCCGAACATATTGCCGCAGAGCATGACGTCAAACTGGTGCGGGTCGCGGACCAGCTGCATGGTGGCGTTGTCGACATAGATATGATTGAGCTCGACGTCCGGATAGTCTCCACTCACTTCAATGACCACTTCACGCCAGAGGACCATGGTCGTCAGCACGTTGGCCTTATCGACGGAGGTCACCTTGTTTCGTCTGAGACGCGCCGCGTCAAAGGCCATTCGGGCGATGCGCTCGATCTCGGAGCGTTTATACGCCATGGTGTCAAAGGCCCGTTCGTCTGCCCCACTCCCTTCCCGGCCCTTCGGGGTACCGAAATAAATGCCGGAGGTCAGCTCGCGCACACAGAGGATGTCAAATCCCGTACCGATAATATCCGCTCGCAGGGGACAGGCTGCGGTCAGGGATGGAAATACCTTGGCCGGTCGGAAATTGCAGAACAGATCGAAATGCTTCCTGAGCGGGAGCAGCGCCGCACGCTCCGGCTGCTTCTCCGGAGGCAGACTCTCCCACTTCGGCCCGCCGACGGAACCAAAGAGGATGGCATCGCTCTTTTCACAGAGTTCCAGGGTGGATGCGGGCAAGGCCTCGCCATGGTTGTCGATGGCTATCCCGCCGACATCGCCATACTCGTAGGAGAGGGCAAAGGAAAATTTCTTCTGCGCCACATCAAGGACCTTGATTGCCTCTCTCATCACCTCGGGACCAATACCATCCCCGGTCAGCACTGCAATTTTTTTCATTCTTTCACCTTATATTTTTTTCATTATGTTCATTATGTTCATGCACTGTGAAAATCACAATTCGACGTTCCGCCCCCGAAAAAGGCAGCGCACACTCTACTACACGGTCCAGACGAAAGGAAGAACGATTGACAATCTCCGCTGCCGCTGTAATTTCCTCCTGCCACCGCGGTCCTTTCATCCAGACGAGCTGCGGGCTCGACGGGGCAAATCGCTCGACCATCTGCAGAAGAGGGCCGATCTCGGTCACCGCCCTGGCGGTTATGTGGCTGAACGCCGTGGCGGACGGCAGCTGGATTTCATCTTCCACCCGACAGGAGAGAATCCGTACCTCGGTCAAGCCAAGCGTTCTGACTATATGCCCGAGGAAACTTACCCTTTTTTCGCGCGGTTCGACAAGGGTCACGGCCAGCTCCGGGCAGGCCGCCTTGCAGACCAGGGCCGGAAAACCGGCCCCGGTGCCGATGTCAAGGAGATGGCTCCCGGCAGTACCAATGAGCGGCAGCAGCGTCAAGGAATCAAGGAAATGGTTTTCGACGATCTGTTCATCGCCGGCCGATTTGGCAATCAGGTTGATCTTTCTGCTCCATTTTTTCAGCTCGGCAAAATATACGGCCAGCCTATCGACGCTCGCCGGAGAAATTTCCAGCCCCAGCAGGTGCAGTCCCGTCTCCAGCCGCTGCCTGAAATCAAACATTATTTGCCGAGCCGTACGGCAACGGAAGCGGCATGGGCGGTCAAGCCCTCAAGCCTGGCCAGGCGCATGATATGCTCCCCGTCGACGGCCAGCGCTCCCGCCGAATAACTGATGATCGAGCTCTTTTTCAGAAAAGTCTCCACCCCCAGGGCCGAGGCAAATCGCGCCGTGCCCATGGTCGGCAGGACATGATTTGGTCCGGCAAAATAGTCCCCCGCCGCCTCCGGGGTATTGTTGCCGAGAAAGATGGCCCCGGCATGACGGATATGGGGAACCTGCGCCCAGGGATCGGCAATCATCAGCTCAAGATGCTCGATGGCGATGCTGTTGGCCACCTCGATGGCCGCCTCGACATCGGCAGCAATAAGAATCACGCCCCGGTCGCCAAGAGCGGTTCGGGCAATTTCCTGCCGGGAAAGAAGCGGCAATTGTCGATCAAGTTCTGCCAGTACTTCGGCGGCAAGAGGTTCATGGGTGGTGACAAGAATGGCCAGGGCCAGGGGATCATGTTCCGCCTGGGCAAGCATATCCGCAGCGACACTGGCCGCCCGGGCCGTCTCGTCGGCGACAATCAGCACCTCGGACGGGCCGGCGATCATGTCAATGCGCACCATGCCGGAGACCTGTCTTTTCGCCTCGGTAACATACTGATTGCCCGGTCCGACAATGACGTCTACTTTGGGGATAGTCTCGGTACCGTAGGCCAGGGCGGCAATCGCCCAGGCAGAACCCGCCTTATATATCTCAGTAATGCCGATTTCCTGGGCGGCAACGAGCAGATGCGGGCTGACCGAGCCATCCTCGCCGGGGGGGGTGACCATGACCCGCTGGGGAACCCCGGCAATCCCGGCCGGAATACCGTTCATCAGCACCGAGGAGACCAGCGGGGTACTGCCGCCCTTGCCTCCCGGCACATACAGTCCGGCCGAGTCGACGGGACGAACCAGTCGCCCGACAATTGTGCCATCTTCCCTGGTCTGCAGCCAGGAATCTTCCATTTCCCGTTCGTGAAAACCCTGGATCCGCTCGATGGCCCGGCCGAGGCTGTCAAGAAAATCGTCATCGACCAGTTCATAGGCCTGCTGCAATTCGCTGCTGCTTACCTGCAATTGCCGGGCGGTGAGATTCGGCGCGTCAAATTGCCGGCTATAGCCGACCACCGCCGCATCTTTGTTGTTCTTGACTGCCTCGATTATTTCTGTCACCGACTGCTGACAGGAACTGTCGGCCGCCTGGAAACGATCTAGCAGACCATGGAGAATATTTTCGCCTTCCGGACTGGCCATGGCAACCGGTGAAATCAACATATTTTTTCCTTTATTCATGAAGCCACTGAAGTAGACCTGCACGACGGCCTCCTGGCCTCCGCTTGTCATTTAGTACAACTCGCCCAACACGCCCGCCCCACTCCCGCACCAAGTGCAAAAGGGATTGCACTATACGCTATTTCTCGTCAATTATAAAGTAACAGTACAGGAAATTGTCACGGTGTACAAAAATCCATCCGGCCGCCACTTTTTGCCCTTTGGCCATGCACAGGTGCACTGCCGCACAGAACTGACCCGCCATCTTCGCCGAGGAGGGTGTCGGAGATATTGCTTTCTTTTTTCGAGCAAGGTATAAAGCTGATGTGCAGGTGCACCTTGAAATCACTCGAAATATTGCGGAGATGGTCATGGACATGAAAAGGAACAAAAAACTTGGACAAATAATCACCCGGCTAATCGGCAAGGAAAATCTCTCCCAGGAAGAGTCCCATGCGGCCTTTTGCCTGGTGCTCGGCAACGAGGTTTCCGAAATGCAGCAGGGCGCCTTTCTCGCCGCCCTTACCGCCAAAGGCGAAACCGCGGCCGAGGTCGCCGGCGGCTGGCGGGCGGTGTACGAGCTCGATACGCGAAAAGTTGACCTGGCCGACCTGGCCATCGTCGACAACTGCGGCACCGGCATGGACAGCTTCAAGACCTTTAATATCAGTACTGCTGCCTCGCTGGTCGCGGCGGCTGGAGGAGTGACCATTGCCCGCCATGGCGCTCGAGCCATCAGCTCGAGCTGCGGCACGGTCGATATGGTCGAATGTCTCGGGGTCGATGTGGAATGTTGCGTTAAAACGGTTGAAAAAAGTATCCGCCAGGCAGGCATCGGCTTGTTTAACGGCATGAGTCCGGAAGTCCACCCCATGGCGCTTGGGCGTATCCTGTCGCAGATCTGTTTTGGTTCCCCGCTGAATATTGCCGCCTCCCTTGCCCATCCCGCCCTGCCGAAGGTTGCCCTGCGGGGTGTCTATTCGCCGTCTCTGCTTCGCCCGGTGGCCGAAGTCATGCAGGCAATCGGCTATACCGATGCCCTTGTCGTCTACGGCGGCATCTCCGGCAGCGAGCAGGGTATGGATGAGGGCTCCGTCTGCGGCATGACTTCCGGGGTCCATCTGCACAGCGGCATGCTCACCGACCTCGCCTTCCACCCCGAGGACTGCGGCCTGAAAACCCATCCACCGCAACTGCTCGCCGCGGATCAGAGCAAAAAAACCGCCGCCGTTAAAATGCACCAACTGCTAAGCGGCAAGGGCGATGCGGCACGGATGGATGCGGTCATTTTGAACAGCGGCTTGGTCTTTTATGTGCAGAATGCGGTTGCGACAATCGCCGAAGGGGTCGACAAGGCCAGGGATATTCTTCGGTCCGGACAGGCGCTGTCCACGCTGAAGCGCTGGGTTGAAGTCCAGAACAGCGATCCCACCGGCGGCCTGGTCAGACTGGCCGAGCTGCACAGGGCGGGAGCGTTGCTATGACCGAGCTGCTTATAATCAAGGCCGGCGAAAGCTATTTCCGCTGCAGGGAAGACAATTTTGAACCCTGCGACCTGAGCAAGGCCAGCGTATTTCCGCTGGAGCAGGCCGACAAGGCGAGACACCTCTGCAAAAAACTGCAGGAAACCGGTGTGGTCGGCGCGGAACTCAGAAAACTCTCCATCATTGAAGAATGCTACGAACCTCTGCGCAATAAAAAGATATGAAATTAGCCCTGACCCAGTGTGAAGTATTGGAATACACTGCACAAGACAACCCGCCCGCGTTGCCAGATGGCTATTTCACCCTGGCGGTCAGCTGCTGCGCGGTCTGCCGCACCGATGCCAAGATGTGGCGTGGCGGCCATCGCGACCTTCACCTGCCAAGGGTGCTCGGCCATGAAATTGCCGGCTATGACCTGGACAACGGCCAGCTCTATACCGTCTGGCCGGGACAGACCTGCGGCCTGTGCCGCTATTGTCTGACCGGCCGGGAAAACCTCTGTGAAGAGATGCGCATTATCGGCTTTCATGCGGATGGCGGCTTTGCCCACACGGTGATCGTCCCCAAAGACAGTCTGGTTGCCGTAAACGAGGACCTGGAGCCGTCTCTTCTGACCTTTGCCGAACCGGTGGCCTGTGTGCTCAACGGCCTTTCGTCCCTGAACATCACCGAAAATCAGCGGGTCATTCTCTACGGCGGCGGGGTGGTCGGCATGATCGCCGCCCTCGTTTTCCGGGAGCACAACTGCCCGGTCACGGTTGTTGAACGGAGTCAGGAAAAGATAGACCGCTTGCGCCCCTTCTGCAAAAAAAACACTATTACCCTGTGCAAGGATACCGTAGCCGCCGATTTTGATATGGCCATAAACTGCTGTGACAGCCATATCGCCTTCAGTCTCTGTATCACCAAGCTTCGCAAAGGCGGACAGCTGGTATTTTTCAGCGGCCTGAAAAAAAACGAGGAGATAGACACCAACCTGCTCAATCTGATCCACTACAAGGAACTGGAAATCCATGGTGCCTACGGCCCGAGAAGAGAACATATGGTCCAGGCCGTCCCCTTTTGTGCACGGCAGCAGGATAATCTGGCGCTGCTCGTTGAAAAAATCATCGGGCCCACAGAGGTCGAAGCCGTGCTGCCGCATATCCTCGCCGGAAATGCTCTGAAATATATTGTCGATTTCAGCACAGCGGCAAAGCTGCCGCTGCCATCTCCTGCACCGGCCATTGGCGGAAGAGCAAGGCTCAACAGCCATGGTAAAAGCGGAGACAAAGACCGGCTGTCGCCATACATTACCGCGCTCATCGCCGGGATCAAGCCTGTCTCGGAGGATTTTACAAGCCAGGCCCAGAAAAAAGTCGACCTGAAGACCAAGCCACTCGGTGCCCTGGGAAGCATAGAAAAGCTCGCCGTGCAAATAAGCGCCATCCAGCAAAACCTCCATCCGGCAATTTCCTGCAAACGAATGTTTGTCTTCGCCGGTGACCACGGGGTGGTCGAGGAAGGCGTTTCGGCTTTTCCGGCCAAGGTGACCGTGCAGATGGTGGAAAACTTCCTCGATGGCGGTGCGGCGATCAATGCCTTTTGCCGCCACTATGACATCGATCTGGCTATAATCGACATGGGCGTGAACGGCGATTTCAGCGATCACCCACTGCTGATAAAGCGCAAGATAGCCCGGGGAACCCGGAATTTTGCCGTGCAAAGAGCAATGAGCCCGGCTGATGCACTTAAAGCCATCGAGGCCGGGGCAGAGATATTTCTCGAAAAACACGCCCAGCAGCCCTGCGATCTCGTCGGCATGGGTGAAATGGGCATCGGCAACAGCAGCAGCGCCACGGCGATTATCTGCGGCGCTTCCGGGCTTCCTGTATCAAAAATCGCCGGCCGCGGCACCGGAGTTGACGATCGAGGCCTTGAGCGCAAGCGGGAAGTGCTCGAAAAGGCCCTCACACTGCACCAGCCGAGCAAAACCGACGCCCTGGAACTCCTGTCCATGGTCGGCGGTTACGAACTCGGCGGCATTTGCGGCGCGGTCCTGGCCGCCGCCTCGACAGGCTGCTGTGTGGTCCTCGACGGCATTATTTCCACCGCCGCCGGTCTTCTCGCCTATCTGCTCTGTCCGGAAATCAAGGACTATCTTGTCGCGGGGCACAGATCAGTGGAAACAGGACAGCAGTCTGCCCTGTCCATCATCGGCCTTACCCCGGTTATCGACCTGGATATGCGACTTGGCGAAGGAACCGGGGCGGCGATAACCATGAATCTCGTTGACCTCTCCTGCCGCATGATGCGGGAAATGGCCTCTTTTGAGGATGCTGGGGTGGATAATAGCTCTCAGTGAGAGATACCTCGACAAGCCATTCTTGATGCCCAAACGGACATTGCAAAAACGACCTGCTCCCCCTAACCAACATATACCGACTTATTTGTCTGTCTGATACAATTGCCAGGTTTACAAAGAGGTTCTGGTAGGTTACAAAATACAGTGTCGCCTTTTTTTCCGGCAGGATATTACAATTCAAAAATTACGCCTCTGGTTCCAGCGTCACCAGAGCATCATAGCACAAAGGAGATATTTTGGACGAATTTGCAACTCTCACTTATAACGGAAAAGAAATAATGCTCCCGGTGATTACCGGGAGCGAAGGGGAAAAAGCCATAGATATTTCCAGTCTGAGGGCCGAGACCGGATTTATCACCCTCGACCCCGGTTATGCCAACACCGGCAGTTGCCTGAGCGCCATTACCTTCATGGATGGAGAAAAAGGCATTCTTCGCTATCGTGGTATCCCCGTGGAACAGCTGGCCGAACACTCCTCCTTCAAGGAGACCGTCTACCTGCTCATCAACGGCAGGCTGCCCAACAGGGATGAACTGACCCGATTTTCGGTGATGCTCAATGACAACAGCCTGGTCCATACCGATTTAAAAACCTTTTTTCAGAATTATCCCAGGGGAGCCCATCCCATGGGCATCCTGTCCTCGATGGTCAACGCCCTGAGAAGCTTTTATCCGGCACTTGATAGTCATGAAGAAGAGATCAACATTACCATGACCCGGCTCCTCTCCAAAGTGCGGACCATGGCGGCCATGTCTTATAAAATTTCCAGGGGTCATGAAATTGTTTTTCCACGCCCGGATCTGACCTATTGTGAAAATTTTCTGAACATGATGTTTGACTCGCCGGTGAAACCCTACGAGATCAAACGGGAAACAGTCAATGCTCTGCGGGGGTTCTGGATCCTCCATGCCGACCACGAGCAGAACTGTTCGACCTCCGCAGTCCGCATGGTCGGCAGCGCCCGGGTCAACCTTTATGCCGCTATTTCTTCGGGTATTGCCGCACTTTGGGGACCACTGCACGGAGGAGCCAACCAGGCGGTCATTGAAATGCTTACGGCTATCCAAAACGACGGCGGTAATTGCCAGAAAACCGTCCAGCGCGCCAAAGACAGAAACGATCCCTTCCGGCTCATGGGATTCGGCCACAGGGTGTATAAGACCTATGATCCACGGGCCAAGATTATGAAAAAGATGTGTGATGACCTGCTCGAATCAATGCAAATTGATGATCCTCTCCTGGATATCGCCAGAGAGCTTGAGGAAATTGCCTTGAGAGACCAGTATTTTATCGATCACCACCTCTACCCCAATGTAGATTTTTACAGCGGCATTGTTCTACGAGCCATTGGTATCCCGACGAATATGTTCACGGTGATGTTTGCCCTCGGCCGGCTGCCTGGATGGATCGCCCAGTGGAAGGAAAGCATCGATGACCCCCATTGGAAAATCTCTCGACCACGCCAAATCTATACGGGCAACCTGTGTTATGATTATGTTCCGATACACGCCCGTTAGCTGCCGATGAGCTCCTGCTCATAAAGATTGGGGGCTTCTTTTATAACCGGTGTGATGGCAAGCATCGGATGTCGCAAGCTCTCGCCTCGCAATTTATGGTTTTTTGCGAGGCACGACTGAAAGAGCAGAGCAGCTCCATGTGATTGAAAAAGAAATGACGACAGGACGCTGAAAAGGCAAGCAATGTATTGGGAACCTTAGCGCCTTGTCTCTTTAAGGTACCTGGCCCGCGCATCTAAAGCGGTGTCGGGGAATTCGCTGAACACGCCGTCGATGCCCAAACGAAAGAACTGCAGGTACTCGCGCTGAGGGTCTCCTTCATAGTTGTGGGCCAGGTGGCGCTTCTCGTTCCGGAAAGTGAAAGCGTGAACGAACAGTCCCAATTTATGTGCGTCGGCGATCAGCGAGGTGGAATCCTGAGAGTCGGCATCCATCAAATTGGTCTTCCCGTCACCGTTGATATCTTTCACCTGGCCGTCCGCATCGAGTTGGCCTTTCACTGGCACGATGTACGGTTTCCATGGACCGACCCCATCAGCGTAGGTTCTGATTTCGGCAAGCCCGACGGGCGTCACCATGTCGCTGAATAGTCGTTGGTCGCCTGCTTTCTCCCAGTCGTAGGGGCGGTGGTAGGGAGCAGCATAGGTGAGATCACCCGTCTTAAGGTCGTAGCCGTCGGCGTCGATGAGTTGCACCATGCGCACGTTTAACCCTTTGGCTCGCATCTCCTTCAGACTGCTCGGCTCGAAGCTCTGCACGAAGACGGGTGCAGATCTGCTGTTCCAGTTTGCGGATTGAATGGCGGCGATGAGCTTGTCCTCAAGCGGCAGACCGAGGTCGCGATGATACGAGGGGTTCTTTGTCTCGGAGTACACGGCAATAGAGCGCCCGAGCCTGGTGCTCTCCGCCTTGACCAGGTCGATTACCTCCTGCAGGGTGACCATCCGGAGCTTTCCGTTGTACTGTTGCGGACGCTCAGGGTCTGTGGTCACGACTCCCAAGGTCTTGATTTCGGCGAGGGTGAAATCATGGGCGAACCAGCCGGTCTGTGTCTCACCATCCACCTTCCAGTCCTCGCGCTTACGGCTTGCGAATTCCGGGTGACCGGCAACATCCGTGTTCATGGCCAGATTGGGGTAGTGGCTGGCGATCAGTATGCCGTCCTTGGTGGAGATCAGATCGGGTTCGATGACATCGGCGCCGAGCTCGATCGCTCTCTGGTAGGCCTCCAGGGTGTGCTCGGGTAAGTAGCCGGAGGCGCCGCGATGAGCGATCACCAGGGGTTGTTGGCCGTCGAGCGTTTGCAGCGGCAGGGGACCAATACTGCCGCAGGCTGCAGCAAACAACATGAAGCAGACCAGCGCCACCGGAAAGCATGACCAGCCCGCGCTGTGGATTTTCAGCTTGGTGAACCGCTCGGCCCGAGCATCAAAAACCTTCACAAACTTGTTCATGATCATCTCTCTTAGTTTTTTATTTGGCCTCAATCAGATTATTACCTCAACCCCATTCAAAGTTGATTTCGGCATGATGGTTTCCTTAAAAGCTACTTTTCGGCGTTGAAAAGTTGCCTTCTAAGAGAAAAACACACAACTTTATGTGTTTCATGATTGTGAAATCAATTCTTTATCCCCATTTGGCACCATTTGGTGTTTGGCATTTGTGGGCATTTGGAATTTGGAAGGGAATCAAATTATTTCCGATAGGTCCCCCTGTCGGCGCATTCCTGTCGTCTCTTCGATAGCACCGGATAGCTTTTCACGCAACTGAATGTCGGCGCCCATCCTGTTGGAGTACATGATAGTTCTGATATGTCTTACATCAAACAACAGGTCTTCAGGACTCTGTGCGAGTACGATCCACTTCTTCTTCCAGGCATCTGCCAGTCCAGCCTCATAGTAGACATTAGGATTTTTATCCGTGAAATCAACAATCACCAGATCAGCGCCGCTGATCTGTTCTTTTACATCCTCAATGACCGGTCGAGAGATAAGTATCTCGTCGGCGCGGATACAGTCGAAGCCATGCTCCTCAACAACCTCACTTATAACTTTGTGTACGAAGTTTAGTTCAGATTTGAATGGCATCACCACAAAACACACAGGTTTCGACGCGGCGAAGATCGGATGTGCATAGCGAGCGCTGGAGCGCCAGGATCTGAACCCCCACTGCCCAAGCTGATAAGTATCATCGTATACAGCGAGCTGGCGCACATCGTTCTCGTACAACGTAATTCTGTTTCCATTGCACTCAACGCGAAGCCTGTAGGTGTGGGTATTCTTGATGGATGAGCGCCTTCCTGTTTGCGCGAGCAGTTGCCAGACCGGACCAGGAAGAACCTTCCCGATGAAGAACTTGGTATCGAACGCGCCAAGCCCAGCGTAATAGTAGCCTTCATAACCGGAGTACCGAAACACAATTGCGTGTTCCTTGCCTTCATCCCCTCGGCCGGTTTTAGAGCCTTTCAGCGGTGTGATGTTTACCTGTATCGAGCCGTTCTTGAACTGGTCCGAGAACACGAGCACCTGCTCAGGGGCAGTTTCTGCTAAGGGGGACTCGAAACCATCGTCGCCTATGTCTTTCCATTCGTCCTGTAGCGCTGAGTACTTCATCCCAATCTCCCGCACTATAGGTTGCTTGCCCTCTAACAAGGTACTAGCTGGACGGACTCCACCTAGCTAATACACGCAGTAGTAGTGTTAACAATAATAGCAAAATACATGCCCGATTTGATGCTTTTGTCATATGGCACAAAAATGTTCAAAAATCCAGTGGACTTTTTGCCTCTTTCACGGTTTTTCCAGGTGTGCAGTGGGTATAAATCATCGTCGTTCTCACATCGGTGTGGTCCAGTATTGTTTGAATCGTTCATATGTCGTAATTGGCCTGTAAAAGGTGTGTGGTGAAACTGTACCGAAAAGTATGCGATTTGACGAGCTTAGTGAGTTTTGCACCGTTACGGCTTTTTTCAACGCCTCCTGAACCTGCGATACATGCAGATGATATCGTCTATGCTCTTTTGTGCCAGGTATGGGAGTCAACCCCTTTTGCGGGAAAAACCATTGCCGGATAAAATCCTTGGCAGCAGCCGGATACTTTTTTTCGAGTGAGTCGACAAGAAATACTCCTGCGAAACCTGCCGCCAGGTCTTTGTCATGGAGTTCGCTCACCACCTCCAATTGGGTTTTCAATTTAGGGATGAGCCTCTGAGGGAGAGGAACGGTTCGATCTTTGTCGCCTTTGCCGTGCATCGTCAGTATTCCGTCTTCAAAATTGAAATTTTGCACTCGAAGGCTGATACACTCGAAAAAACGAAGAACGCAGCCATAAAGCAGGCTGATAACGTGTGACTGAGTACATTGTTGAGGGGTTTGTTTCTTGGACTTCAGCTTTCCAATGAACAAACGTACCTGGTCTGATCTGGTCTCGGGAGGTGGATACTTTCTGCAAAAATCGAGAAAGTAGCCAAGCCGCTTTCTGTAATGGACGTGAAAGGATTCTTGAACTGCTCGTTGTTGTAAGACTTCATTGAACGGGGCTAAAACATTTTCTGGAATCGCCAGCATGTTTTTCAATATTTTGCCATCAGGGATTAAGTTTTTTATGGCTAGTTCCGCCCTTTACCGCTATCATTTCCGGTTATGGCTATGCAGATTTAACTCATTATTTTTATCAAGCTCAGATTTTGAATATCGGATAAAAAAGTTATTTCGTATATCCCTAACTCTTTGATTTTACGTTGTTCAAATATTTATGGGTAAAGGACAGGGCTAGTTATCAACTACTATTGTCATTTTCTAACCCTTGTCCGATTGCATGTCAATCAAAAATAATCCATATTACTCTTTGAAATATCATAGAAAAAACAGCAATTCCCGCTCAATTTGCCTTCAAGGACGATCATCTTTTTCAATTGTCGGTGAAGGTGCGGTCCGGGGAATGGGGTTGGTGTGATGGCGTTTTTCATCCAGCAACTCTTCGTGGAAAATCGCGACGTGCACCTCAGATAACAACAGAAGCCTGATGAGCGTGTTGTCAAACACCCCGCTCCGCGTTCTGCACGAAGGCCGTCTGACGTATAATCTCGGGCGTCAGGCCATGTTTGTTTAACTCATCAAGGAGGGTTGATTATGCGCCGGATATGCATTGCCACGTGCCTTGCGGCAATTATTCTCGTGGGCCAAGCGATCGCCGCTGACCAGGCACAGATTGCGGAAACTGCTGAGATCAAGGCGGAGGTATTGGAGGAAAACGCAGCGGCCGAGGGCGGAAAGTCGCGGCCGTCTCCATCCGAGATCATCACCAAGCCTGAAGCGCAGGCGGTCGATCCGGCCGGCGAAGAGCTCCTGGACGACGCGATCACTTGTCTTTCACGCACCATCTACTGGGAAACCAGGGGCGAGGGGGCGAGCGGTATGGAAGCAATAGCCAATGTTGTTATGAACCGGTTAGGTCATGAGGGCTTTCCAAACACGATTTGTGAAGTTGTCATGCAAGGCCGCGAGCAGGGTGCCTGCCAGTTCTCGTGGTGGTGCGATGGCCGTTCGGATGACGCAGAGGAGGAAAAATCCTACGCGATCGCCAAGGAAATAGCTCGAAAGGCTCTCAACCGGCAGCTGAAGGACCGAACCGGCGGCGCTCTGTATTTTCACCAGCGAAAAGTAACCCCCAGTTGGTCCAAGGAATACAGCAAGACGGTCGAGGTCGGCGAACATATCTTCTACAAGCCTCACGGCGGCGAGGCAAAATAGCATTCTGCATTTTGCCTGACTTCGGATACGTTCAATAAAACCACGGAGACCTTGCCAGCAGGCTGTCATAAAACAGTTAATCCATGGGAAAGGTTTGGTTGATGCCCAATATCGACGTTTTGGTTTCAAAATGGGTTGAGGCAAAGCAACCGTCAATAACGCCAAACCAAGCACTTGCGTCAACGTGGAGAACTACAGTGGCGCTGTTGCAACCAGTTCATTGGCGGCACTGGTGATACATGTCGGAACCAAGGTCAAGATACCTGCCATGAAGTTTGGATTGTGCTACCTAAAGATAACCTGAAAACATCTTCTATCTGATTTTCACTCCATCGGTTAAGATCTAGTGGAAATATCTTGACTTTAGGCCAAGAGAATTTGTTCCGTATATTGTTGTGGTATCTTACGATCAGCCTAACACTTTCACTAAAGTGCCCTGCAGACATAATCTGGAAAAATATCGGCTCGAAAAGGGTTGATTGTTACTTTATCCGGAAGGCAGATTTGAAAGTAGTATCGAGCAAACGATTTTTGCAGAAATAGAGCAATTATCTTGGTGGTAATCTGGAAATCTCTTATTCGGACAAAAAAAAGGCAGAGCCATTTCTGACCTTGCCTTAGTATTTCGGATTAGAGGAATGTTACTTTTTCTTCTTTCTAAGTCTAGCACCAGCAAGACCAACCAAGCCTGTACCAAAAAGAAGCATGATGGCTGGTTCGGGAACAGGAACAGGAGAATTGCCCAAGATAGTTACATGCGAAATCGCCCCTCGGCTGGCCCAGAAATTCACCATAACCAGATCCTCAATACCATCCCAAGCTGTTCCTATATCAAAAACGTAGAAAGCTGGAGTGTGATTACCGTCCTTCACATATAGGAATTTATTTGTGCTGTCAATGTTTTCGCCTGTAGGTCCATCGAACATAATTGTAGCATCCTTTGGATCCGATTCACTGTTAAAATAATAGGTTGTGTAATAAGGATCATAAGATAACGCATCAGACCCTGTCCCTTCTCCACCATCTACATCATCTTTATATAGTTCAGCCAACTCTGAGACTCCAACTATAGCTGCAATTTCTGCAGCGGATAAATTGCTGTTGTCTGTTCCTGTCCAATAGTTATCGTATAACGTCCAACCATCAGTACTTAGCTTAAGTGCATCAATTGTCAAAGCCTGAGCTTGTCCACCAACTAATACAAACACAAAAGATAGTATAATTTTAATCATCCTTGTTCCCTCTTTTGAGATTTCAGCAAACTTTCCTTTTGTCTCATCAAGCAATATTTGTGCCATTTAGAAGCTGTAGCACTTTGCTTATCATTCCTTACAGATAACCAAAATATATCTGTTCCCTGAAAAGGATCGATGTATTTTTTCCAGTTTTCTGGACAATAATTTCGGAAAATTCCGGAAAAAAGTGATATTAATTAGAAATTTTGATTTCGAAGCTTCATATATTTTTTAAAAGCATATATTCGTACCAAAGAGTATCCCAGATGTTTCCAGATTCTCGTTCGTACACCCTCCTCTAGGAAACATGATAGGTGTCGAGGTTGACACGACAAAAGTGTCAGGCAGTGTGCAATATACTAAAAGGCCGAAATGGAACCGGAACAGATCAAGCCCTTGTCACGCGTAAGGATTCTGTCAGTTTTCAATAGGACCTTTGGATAACGGCGTTTAAAAAGTTTTGAGCAGAACCAGTGTGTAGTTCCCTACCATCCAGCAACCCGGTTTCTGCAAGAATAAAACTCCCCCGTACAGATACTTGCAATCTTGACTCCATCATCATACCTGGCGACGATCCAATCCAGCAACGGCGCGGCAGTACTAGGATTAAGCTCAGCGCTGGGAAGAAATGGTGGAACAACAACGTCAGTTGGCTGGGAATCTAAAACGCACCTTCCGGCATAATCTGAAAGTCGCCACTTACTTTGACGGCCTTTCCATCCTGACTGAGAATCCGTGTCGTAAAGAGAGGTTCTGACCATGCCCCTGTGTCTGTTGCGTGCCAGTGGTTAGCGATAGTGAAGCCGTCAATCAGTCCTGAAATCTCAGAGAATTGACAACCTGCATCGACGACAAAGGTGATGTTTACCATAAATCATCCAGAGGTGTTACATTTTCGATTGATTACCGAAAATGTCGTTAATGGCTCGTTTTTTGTCATTTATGCCACTTTTACAAACTCCTGACAAATGATAATTTTAAAAAGTGGCTCTCATTCAAACCCTCACGGTTTTGTTCTTTGAACTCCTGCAGGCAGGTGAGGTAATGAATTAGACATTAAAAAATGAAAAGTGGTGATGGATTATGGACAAAAGCGAATTGACCAAGAAACTAAAAATGAAAGCGTTAGAGTTGGGATTTTCTAAAGTCGGCATCACTACCACGGATGCATTTGCCGATCATGCGCTGGAGCTGAGCACCCGTCCTGACTATGCCCCCTGGGTTAACAAGCCCGAAACGGGTCGCTTGATTGACGGATGCTGCCCAAAAGAATTCTATCCGGAGAGCAAATCCATCATATGTTCAACCTATGGCTTTGGTGATATGCTGTATCCTGAAGAGCTGACGCCATATGTTGGACGAACCTATTTAAGCCGATCATACTCTCCGTTGGAGGGGTCTTCCTGCGGCATTCGTGAGAATGCTTTCAAAGAATATATTAAATCGCTGGGTATCTCCCTGTATGAGGGAAATGTCGAACTTCCCAAGCGCATGGCTTGTGCGAGGGCCGGGATCACGACATTTGGAAAGAACAATTTTGCCTATACCAAGGAAAATGGCTCCTTTATCATTCTATACACATTCTTGGTGGATGCAGAGTTGGAATACGACAAACCAACGATAACCTGTGACTGTCCACCAAAATGCCAGGAATGCATGAAGGCGTGTCCCACCCAGGCAATCAAAGAGGAAAGACGGTTGCTTCCGATGAACTGCGTGTTGATGAATAACATCCTTGGCTCCCCCAACTCTGCATTACATGAAAAACTCGGGACAAGAATACATGGTTGTGATGAGTGTCAACTTGCCTGCCCGCGCAACAAAAAAGTCATTGAGAAGATGTCAAAAAAAGACTGGTTCCTTGAAGAGCTGAAGAAAGATTTCGATTTAGAAAAAATTCTGCTCCTCGACGATGCCTATTACGAGGATGTCATTCGCCCGATTATGTACAACTACATCCAAGATATGGATATATTTCGTCGAAACGCGGCGATTGCATTAGGCAACACAGGAGATCCATCTCATATTCCAGCACTTAAAATGGCCATGGGAAACAAGAATTCATTGGTTGTCGACGCCGCTCAGGGGGCTATCGACAAATTGGAGAAAAAGATCCTCGCCTGACCAAAAATTC